>JBLHNV010000005.1:0-26928 GCA_047623125.1 Janthinobacterium sp.
CAAACAACATGCCCAGTACGCCCAATATGCGCCCGCGCGCACTAAAAATGGGCGCCGCCCAGCATGCGCGATAGCCATGCGATAGTGCGGCTCCGCGGCCGCTGGTCCAGGATTGATCTTGCGCGATATCCCCCGAAAAAACCGGTGCCCCGGAAAATACGGCGATGCCAAATGGACTGCTGCGCGGGCCGATCGCCGATTCCAGCAAGGTGGCGCCATAGGCAACGGGCAATCCGGGCGCGATCAGCGAGGCGAAACGATCATGCTCATCAAGCAATAACATGCAGGCCACCATCGCATCATCGGATTGCGTTTCGGCTGCGCCAACGATCGTTTCAAGTGTCAGCGCCAGACTGGTGCCGGCGACGATGCCAGCCACGGCAGCTTGCTCGGCAGCTAGCAATGCGATTATTTTGTTTTCTTGCACAATATTGTCGGTATCCTGTTCAAGAGGCAAATATAGCATGGCGTAGCGTAAAAACCAGCGCCCACGGTCTGTTTTGGTGCGCTGGAAAATCGTGCCGTCGCTGCTTGTTTCAGGGCCCGCCATCATCGCCACGTATGCGAATCGGCATGCATCTTCAGTTGCAATGGGTAAACGATGATTCGGCTATACTGCGTTGCCGTTTCAAAATATCGGACATTAATCCCAGTTTTCGCCCTCGCATCGGCAACCGCTGTGCCTGCGTTGCCGGTGCAGCCAAGCATCGCGACGCCCGTCTCAACGCAGGCACCAGGACAGAACCCCCATATGGGACGAGGGGCTCGAATTTTTCCACAGATTGGTTTTAAAAGAACGCAATGAAAATGCACGCCAGAAGCACGTTGTTTTCCTCACTATTGATGATGCCGGTGTTGGCCCCATTCCAGGCACAGGCAGCGCAGCCTGAACCCGACCTGTTGCGCTGCGCGGTGATTGGCAATGCCAGCGCCCGACTGAGCTGCTATGACGCGCTGGCCAATGCAGAGCCGGCCAATGTTTCCGCTACCGAGGAAACCGAGGCCACCGAGGCCACCGTCACCGCGCAGCAAGCAGCACCCGGCGTTACGCCCTCCAGCGCGGCGCTTCCCAGCGCGGCGCCTTCCCGCGCGGCGCCTTCCAGCGCGGCGCCTTCCGAATCGACGATTTCGCGCACCGTGCAGCGCTGGGAACTCGAAGCAGCCGCCAAGCGCGGAAAATTTGCCTTCCGCCCGCACCGCGACAATTATCTGTTGCTGGCCAATTACAGTAACGCGTACAACGAGGCGACCTTTGCCGAGGCCTCCACAGGAGGCGTCACCGCGCAGCATGTGGAACTGACTTATCAGTTGAGCTTCAAGATGAAGATGGCCGAGCAGATCGCCGGCAGTCCGGTCGATCTGTGGTTCGGCTATACCCAGAAAAGTTTCTGGCAGGCATATAACCGCGCCGCATCGAGTCCTTTTCGGGAAACCAATTACCAGCCTGAATTGATGGCGGTCGTGCCTTTGCGTTTCGCTTTCGCCGGAATCGACTTACGTTATCTCAATTTCGGCCTGGTACATCAGTCGAACGGACAAACCGGCACCCTCTCGCGCAGCTGGAACCGTGTCTACACCGAGCTCGGCGTCGAGCGCGGTAATTTTTCGCTGGCGGGCCGGATCTGGCGGCGCCTGGACAATGCCAAGTCCGACGACGACAATCCGGACATTCTCGATTTCATGGGGCATAGCGACGTGCAGGCGACCTACCGCGCTCGCGGACATGAATATTCGATGACGGCGCGCCACAATTTCAGCAGCGCACACGGATCGATACAGGCTGGCTGGGCGTTCCCGGTTTCCAACAACCTGAAGGGCTATCTGCAATTGTTCTCAGGCTATGGCCAGAGCCTGATTGATTACAACACTTCACAAAAATCGCTGGGCGCCGGTTTTCTGGTCGATTTCTAGCGTCAATCCTTTTGGGGCGATGGTCCGACCTCGAAATCGAACGCGGCGATGCCGGCCAAAATTCCCCGTACCCGATCGCCTGGCTGCAAAGGCCCGACCCCGGCCGGAGTGCCGGAAAAGATGAGATCGCCGGGCGCCAGTGTAACAAAGTGCGAGATATGGCTGATCACATCGGCCACCGGCCAGATCATTTCCTGCAGCGTGCCCTTTTGCTTGACGACACCGTTGACCTCCAGCGAGATCGGCACATCGACCGGATGGCCAACCTCGCCGACCGGATGCAGCGCGCTGCAGGGCGCCGAAGCATCAAAACCCTTGGCGAAATCCCACGGCCGACGCATCTCCTTGGCCACGGCTTGCATGTCACGCCGCGTCAGGTCCACGCCCAGGCCATAGCCCCACACCAGTGCCAAAGCGTTCTCAGGCGATACGTTCACCCCACCCGCTTTCAATGCAATCACCATTTCAACCTCGTGGTGAAGGTCGTGGGTGGCCGGCGGATACGCGACGGTACCTTTGGCATCCACGACGGCATCGGCCGGTTTCATGAAGAAAAATGGCGCTTCACGGTCCGGGTTCTGACCCATTTCGCGTGCGTGCGCCGCGTAATTGCGGCCCACGCAAAACACGCGGCGAATCGGAAAGCGGGCCGTACTGCCGGCGACGGCGACCGATGGCGTCGCGGGAGGGGGGATGACGAAATCAGACATGGTGCTCCCGTGGGTTATTTGGCGAACAGTTGGCCAAGATCGGCAAATGACTTGAATTCCAGTGCATTGCCCGACGGATCAAGAAAGAACATTGTCGCCTGCTCACCCGGCAATCCCTGGAACCGGATGTAGGGTTCGATGATGAAGGCGATATTTGCCTGGCGCAGCCGGGCGGCGAGCGCGTCCCATTGGGCGCGCTCGATGATCGCGCCGAAGTGGCGCGCCGGCACGGCGTGGCCGTCAACCAAGCTGGTCGCCTTGCAGCCGCATTCGTCGGGCGCGAGATGGGCGACCAACTGGTGGCCATAGAAATCGAAATCGACCCAGTTGGGCGCACTGCGCCCTTCGGTACAGCCGATCAGATCGCCGTAAAAACGGCGCGTTTCCGCAATATCCTTGACCGGAAAAGCGAGGTGAAACAAGGCACCGGCTTTGATGTTGGCTTGCATGTTGGTTTTCTCATGTCGAGTTGAACTGCGTCGCAGATGCCGCAAGCGGGCATCGACGATCTGGTCAGATGCTGGCAATCAGGCCGCCGTCGATACGGATGACCGAACCGGTCACATAGCTGGACTGCGCGCTGGCCAAAAATGCCACGACCGAACCGTACTCGTCCGGACGACCGTAGCGCCCCAGCGCAATGGCTGCTGCGCTTTCGGCCTGGATGTTGGCCAGATCGCGCCCTTCGCGCTTTGCCTTTTGTTCGTCCAGGAAGGCGATGCGGGCCGTCGCGATGCGTCCCGGCAAGACGATGTTGGCGGTAATGCCATCGCCGCCCACTTCGCGCGCCAGGGTCTTGGACCAGCCGACCAGCGACATGCGCAGTGCATTCGAAAGACCCAGGTTCGCAATTGGCGCCACCACTCCGGACGACGTGCTGGTAATGATGCGGCCCCATTTTTTCTGGCGCATGCCCGGCAGCACGCGGTCGGTGATGGCAATCACCGACAACACCATGGACTGGAAATTGCTAGCCCACAATGCCGGAGCCTGACCCGATACCGGTGTCGGTGGCGGACCGCCGGTATTGTTGACAAGGATATCGACCGTGCCGAACTGTTGCTCGATCGCGCTGATGTGGCGATCGATGACCGACAGGTCAGCCAGATCCCATTCCAGGGCCATGACTTGCGCGCCGGCGCCCTGCATTTCTTTTGCGCTTGCCGCCAAGGCATCGCCGTTGACATCGGCGAGCACCAGATTGGCACCTTCGGCAGCGAGCGAGCGCGCAATGGCGCCGCCCAGTCCACCTGCTGCGCCAAATACGAGGGCAGTTTTTCCCTGCAATCCAAGATCCATGATGTTGCTCCTTGTTGGTTAATGCTGTCTCTGCGGCAGCTTCATGAGGTTGTTACTTTGGTCTGTGTTACAGCGGACATGCCGACACATGGACCAGCGGTGCTGCGGCAAACGTTCCGACCAGGTCCGCCATCGAATGACAACGACCTTGCCAGCAAACGCTGTAGTCGGCCACCTTGCCCGAGCGCGCCAGATTGAGCTGCTCTAGCGGCCCAAGCGTCGGCGTGTAATGCCAGACACCGTCTTTGAGCACGGCGTCCGGCGGCACTTCCATGCCGGCGCCGGAGCCGCGGATGCGGGCCTCGGTCAGCAGCAACCGTGATCCGCCCGGGCTGGCAACAACGGCGTAATCTTCTTCCCATCGGATTTTTTCAATCGAATGGTCCCAGGCCAGCGTAAATATCTGCAGCGGCAGGCTGATGGTCAGCGCCGCAGCAGCAAGACAAATACCGATCGCCATTTATTGCGCCATCATTCAGGCCGTCACCATTTGGCGCTTTTGCCAGATGTGCCGCGCAAAGAACAGCACGGCCATTCCAATGCCGAGTTCATCGGTGATTGGCAAGGCCGTCACCAGCATCAGCGCGGCAACACCGGTAAATATCCGCTCGGGCATCTTCAACGGCGCCATCAGATAGCCGACCGAAGTGGCACCCCACAAGGCAATGGCCAGCAATGCTTTTGCCAAAATATAGAGTACGGCGGCAATGGTCCAGTCGCCCTGCAGCATCAGCGCCGGCGTGTAGACTGCCATGTAAGGAATGACAAAGCCGGCGATGGCGATCTGAGTAGCCTTGATGCCAATTTTCATCGGCGATGCCTTCGCGATTGACGCTGCGGCAAACGCTGCCAGCGCCACCGGTGGCGTCAGGTCGGCCATGATGCCGAAATAGAACACGAACATGTGCGATACGATCAGGGGCACGCCGAGTTCGAGCAGCGCTGGCGCAGCGATCGAGCTGGTGATGATGTAGTTCGGAATCGTGGGGATTCCCATGCCGAGAATCAGGCAGACGATCATGGTCAGGAACAGCGAAAGGAACAGGCTTTTCTCGCCGACCGTCATGATGAAGCCGGCAAAGCTGGATGCGGCGCCGGTCAGCGTCAACACGCCGATGATGACGCCCACGATGGCACAGGCCACGCCGACCGGAAGCGCCTGCTTTGCACCATCGATCATGCTCTTGCGGATCGTGGCCAATGTATCGCGGCCGCCCTTGACCCAAAAACACATCAGGACCAGCAGCGCGATCACGATCAGGATGGCGTAAATTCCGAACTCGATGAAACTGGCAGCGGCCAGGCCGATGCCGACCCAGAACACATAGCGAAATGCCGTTCTGGAAATGCGCGCGGCCACTGCTGCGCCCAGAATCAGGATTGCGGTCAGGGCCAGTCCGCTCAAGCCGGCGAACATCGGCGTGAAACCATGGAACAGCATGCCAACCAGTCCTGCCAGCGGCAGCACCAAATACCAGCTTTCCTTGAGCGCCTTCAAAGGACTGGGGCACTCTTCTTTCGGCAGTCCGACCAGGCCCAGCCGGCCCGCTTCCAGATGCACCATCCAGAACGCGGTGACGTAATACAACGTCGCAGGAATAACCGCCGCCTTGACGATCTCGATATAGGGCACGTTGAGCGTCTCGGCCATGATGAAGGCGACCGCGCCCATCACCGGCGGCATGATCTGGCCGCCCATCGACGACGTTGCTTCGACCGCGCCGGCAAAAACCGGGCTGTAGCCGAAGCGCTTCATCAGGGGAATGGTGAACTGGCCGACGGTGAGCACGTTGGCCACGCCGGAGCCGGAAATGGTGCCCATGAAACCGGAAGAGATCACGGCGACCTTGGCCGGCCCGCCTTTTGCGCGGCCGACCAGGCCAAGCGCGACCGCATTGAACAGCTGAATCATCCCGGCGCGCTCCATGAACGAGCCGAACAGGATGAACAGAAAGATATAAGTGGCCGAGACCATGATCGGAATCCCGAGCACGCCTTCGCTGCCGAGAAACAGCTGACTGACGATCTGGTCGAAACCGTAGCCGCGGTGCCCCATCGGCATCGGCAAATACTCTCCGAACAAGCCGTACAGCAGGAATGAACCGCAGACGATGGGCAGCGCCCAGCCAAGCATGCGACGGGTTGCTTCGAATACCATCACGACCATGATGGTGCCGACCAGCATGTCGGCTGTATTCGGGTCGCCGGCACGCACGATCAGGTCGGATTCGAAAATCCAGTGATAAAACGACAGGCAGAAACCGGTTCCGGCCAGCAACCAGTCATACCAGACCACGGAGGTCAGCTTGCCGCTTTTGAATGCGGGGAAAATCAGGAAGGTCAGCGCCAACAGGAAGCCGACATGCAAGGAGCGCATCGTCAGCGACGACAATGGGGAAAACCCGGCGATGACCAATTGGTAGATCGAAAACGTTAGTGCAATCGTCATCAGGATCAGCAGCGCTATGCCGCTCAACGTGCGCTGCGCGCCGTGTTCCTGGAATTCTTCGTCTGCCACAGAAGTGGACGACATCTTGGTGGAAGACATGCTTGAAGTACTCCTGCGGCTGGGCGCATGATCAAAAAAAAGGGGGGAACTGCGAAAAGTGAGGAACTACGGGGGAGGGACTGCGCCCTCCCCCCGGTTGACCTGATTACTTGATCAGGCCTATTTCACGATAGTATTTCTCTGCACCAGGATGCAGCGGCAGCGGCATGCCGGTGAGAGCCACCTTGGCGTTAATTTGCTTGGCTGCCGAATGCGCAGCGGCCAGATGGTCCAGATTTTCATACATGCTCTTGGTCATCTTGTAGACGGTGTCGGTCGACACGCCCTGATGAGAAACCAGGAAGTTTTGCACGAAAGCGGTCGAAACGTCGCTGACCTGGCCTTCATAGGTGTTGGCCGGCATGGTACCCGCCTGATAGGCCGGGTCGCCTACTTTTGCGACGACGGCGGCTGGAATTGGCACGATCACGATCTTGATCGCCGCAGCCAGATCGCGCAGCGCCGACACGCCCAGACCAGCGGACTGCAACGTGGCATCAAGCTGGCGGTTTTTCATCAATTCCACCGATTGTCCGAATGGCAGATATTCGACCTTGGCAAAATCGCCATAGCTCAAGCCGGCGGCTTTGAAGATGGCACGTGCGTTCAGTTCGGTGCCGGACTTGGGTGCACCGACCGCGATGCGCTTGCCTTTCAAGTCAGCCAGCGTCTTGATGCCGGAATCGGCCGACGCGACGATCTGGATATAGTTAGGGTAAATGCCAGCCACGCCACGCAGTTTCTTCAGCGGCACCTTGAAGCCAGCCTCGACGTCACCTTTCCATGCGGCGGACAATGCATCACCCAGCGTGAACGCCATTTCACCGCGACCGGCTTGCAGCAGATTCATGTTTTCGGCAGAAGCCATCGTCGACTGGACCGAAATTTTTGCATCCGGCAGCACTTCGCCATAAATCTGAGACAGCGCGACGCCCATCGGATAATACACGCCACTGGTGCCTCCGGTGAGCACATTGATGAACTGCTGCGCTGACTGCGCAGGCGCTGCCAAGATTGCCATGCTGGTCAACGCCAGCAGAAATCGGTAAATACTTTTTTTCAACTTCGTCTCCTTGAATTAATATTGTTATTAATTATAAGCACTGGAGGCGTAAAAAACCAAGTACAAGTACGATCCGGTTCGTAAAAAACAAAGAAACGTAGACACACCCGCCACATTTATTAATTAACAACGCATTTCCGCATTGCCAATCATTTTTTTTGCGATCATTTCTCCAATCGGAATCGCCGAGGTCGCCGCTGGTGACGGCGCATTGCAGACATGGAGCATACGCGGCGTCTCCAGAAACAGGAAGTCGTGGACCAGCGTGCCGTCATGCATCACCGCTTGTGCGCGTATGCCTGCTTCAAAAGGCAGCAAGTCCTCCATCCGAAGACTGGGACAATACTTGCGGCATTGGGCCAGATAGCCACGCTTGAAAATTGAATTTTTCATTTCGGCCAAACCACTTTTCATGTTTTGACGCAGCGTTTTCCAAAAACCGGGAAACAAGGCGTATTCAGCCATATCGGTCAGATTGAATGAGAACTTCGGATAACCTTCGCGCGAAAAACCCAACACCGCATTTGGCCCTACCGTGACGCTACCGTCGATCATGCGCGTCAAATGGACACCAAGGAATGGCAGGTCCGGATCGGGAATCGGGTAAACAAGATGCTTGACGATGTTGTTCATCGACGGCGGAAGCTGAAAATATTCGCCGCGAAATGGCACGATCTGGTGCTCGGTTTTGATGCCGGCGAGGCGCGCCAGGCGGTCCGATTGCAAGCCGGCGCAGACGATCAATTTCCTGCTTTGCCACAGGCGCGCACCAGCGTTGATCGTGACCGACGCATCGTTTTCCGTTATTGCGGTTACAGCAAGTTCCATTTCGATGGTGCCGCCCGATGCGCGGATGACATCCGCCATTCCCTCGCAAACCTTCTGGTAATCGACAATACCGGTTTCCGCCACAAAAAGAGCGCCAACGCCGACGATGTTGGGCTCGCGGCGCAGTAATTGAGCCTTATCCAGTTTCTCCACTTTGATATGGTTTTTTTGGGCCCGCAAAAACAGATCATCCATGCGCTGGAGTTCAAGCGCATTCGTGGCTACCAGTAATTTGCCGCAAGTCTCGAACGCAATGTTGTGTTTCGTGCAAAATTCCTTGGTCGCCTTCGCACCGCGCTGACACAGGTCGGCTTTCAGACTGCCAGGTGCATAGTAAATGCCTGCGTGAATGACACCGCTGTTATGCCCCGTCTGATGCGCCCCCAGGCTGCTTTCTTTTTCGATCACCACCAAGCGCGCGCCGGGTTGATTTTCCAAAAGCTTCATCGCGCTCGCAAGGCCGACGATGCCGCCTCCGACGATGCAGTAATCGTAAAGCATGCTTTTCTCTTCTCTTATTTTAAATGCAACCAGATTTATCTATGACAGGAAAAGCATGACTGCGTGTCAAGGTTCAGAATATCGTATTTTTTCGCTGGCGCTGCCAATCTGTGCCGGCATTGTCAATTCAGTTTTTTTCATTGACCGCGCTATCTGTTTTGACATGCTCTTGATGGGGTGCAGCAAGAGCATATGCCGGATGCCTTGCGGCGTTGTTCCATGCTGTCGAAATGCATTGCGCAAGTTCAGATACAAGATGGAATATCGAACCAGGCTGCATTGTCAGCTTACCTGACGATTATCAAAAAAAATACTTTTTAATTTGGCACAGCGGCATCCACACCAATGATCCTGCCGGTCTTACTGCCCTTTGCAAATGATCTTGGTCTGGTATTCGTGGGCGTTGGTCTTTTTACTGGCCGCCCATTCGATCACTTGATTGGCTTCGGCGATCGTCATGATCGACGCTTTCTCTTTCGACGGGATGAACGACACGCCTTCGAAATTGCCATCCTTGCCGCGCATGACCTTGGCAAAAACGACTTTCTTCTTGTCGGTTTCATTTACTTTTTTTTGCTGCACAAGGTAGCGCTGATCTATCTGTTCCATATTTTTCGATTCCATTGGTTCCATATAAGTGTTCTTTCGAAATGACTCAGGGCTGATGCTGGCGCAAGTTGGCGCCCTTCGCTTTCAGGTGCGCGACGATAACATCAGCGATGAGGTTCTGGTCAGCATTTTGTGCAAATTGCAGCGCGCTCATGCCGTCCGAACTCTTCAAGCCGGCATCGGCTCCCGCTTTCAGCAAGCGACGGACCGCGCCCGGGTGCCCTTCGCGCGCGGCCATCATCAACGGCGTGACCTTGCCCGGCGAGCGCGCATCGATCGCGGCGCCATGCTCCAGCAAGACGCGCAAGATCGGCTCGTCGCCGCTGGCGGCCGCGTAATGCAGCGCACTCCAGTTGGGGCGGTTCACTTGCGCGCCCCGGGCCAGCAGCGCGACCACGGCCGCCATGTTGTGCTTGTAGGACGCCAACATCAGCGCCGTGTCGCCATTGCCGGATGTCGCTTCCAGATGGCTGCCCGGTTGCGCCAGCAACAGCATGAATACCTTGTTGGCATCTTCGCGCAGCGCCAGGATCATGCCGCTGTCGCCGCGCACTGGCTCGGCCAGATTCGGGTCAATGCCGCCAGCGAGCAGTCGACCCATCGTGCGCGTATCGTCGAGTTGCGCCGATCTGAAAAAGGTATGAGCATCGGCACCCGCGCCAGTAGCGGCGCATCCGCCCAGAAGCGCAATGGCCAGCAAGCCGGACACTACTTTGAGATCTTTGAAAATGTTCATTTTTAACATTATTATATTAGCGCAACACCTTGAATAAATTGAAAAAATTATCCGTCGTCTGCTGTGCAACCTGTTCCACGGGGACCCCTTTCAGCGTCGCCAGGTAAGCGGCCACGTGACAGACAAACCCCGGCTCGTTGGTCTTGCCGCGCTGCGGCACCGGCGCCAGATACGGCGAATCGGTCTCGATCAGCATGCGCTCCAATGGCACTTCCAGCGCAACGGCCTGTAGCGCTTTGGCGCTTTTGAAGGTCACGATGCCTGAAAATGAAATGTAAAACCCCATCGCGATCGCCGCCTGTGCCACCTCCAGCGATTCGGTGAAACAATGCATGACGCCGCCTACGCCGCCGGCGTCGACGCCAGCGCCCTCTTCCTGCATGATCCGAATCGTGTCAAGGCTGGCAGCTCTGGTATGAATAATCAGAGGCTTGCGGGTGATTCTGGAGGCTTTGATGTGCGTGCGAAAGCGCTCGCGCTGCCATTCCAGATCGCCCGTCAGACGAAAATAATCGAGTCCGGTTTCGCCAATGGCGATGATTTTCGGATGATCGGACAACTCGACCAGTTGCTGCACCGTCGGCTCCGGCGTATCGAGGTAATCGGGGTGCACGCCGACCGATGCAAAAATATGCGGATACTGCTCGGCCAGGGCCAGCACTTGGGGAAAATCCGGCAAGTCGACCGATACGCATAGTGCGTGGGTCACCTTGTTGTCAGCCATGTTGGCCAGGATTTCGGGCATCCGGGCTGCTAACTCGGGAAAATTGATATGGCAGTGGGAATCGATATACATGCTCCGATTGTACCCGTTCGCCCCGCCTTCGCGCCATGATCCTGCACGCGCCATTATCGCAAACGGGTCCCGACTACCCTACGCGTTTGCCCATGATGACCAGGTCGCGTTCAATGTCGTCCAGATTGGCCACTTTCGGCAATGTGGCCCAGGTCGAAAAACCGAACTTGTCGAACAATGCCAGGCTGGCCAGGTTATGACCAAAGATGAATCCAAGCAAAGTATGGACGCCGATATCGGGCGCAAACGCCAGCGCCTGAGTCAGGCAATAGCGGCCAATGCCCTTGCCACGGTATTCTGCGGCGATGTAGATCGACAATTCGGCGGTTCCCGAGTACGCCGGACGTCCATAAAAATCCGAGTAAGACAGCCAGCCCAGCAATGCAGGACTGTCTGATGAAGTACCCGCCGCCTCGATGACCCATAACGGGCGGCGGGCGGCATCGTGGTGCTCGAACCAGGCCTGACGCGATGCGACGCTGACCGGTTCGGTATCGGCGGTCACTTCGCGCGACGCGATCGTGCTGTTGTAGATCGCCACGATGGCGGGCAAGTCGTCTTGTGTGGCGAGGCGGTGGCGGTAAGGACTGAGGGGCATGGAATCCGGAGGTTGACGTTGGGGAAGGAAAGCGGGCTTGGCGCAATGGTATCGGAAAATGGCGCGAAGCAACAGTAAGCAGACGCGGCGAGTGCAGCGCAGTCAGGTGGCGCAGTCAGGCAGCGGCGCGCTACAGCGTATGGGTGGCACGCGACGAGCGCAGCGCGGCGCCCAGGATTTCTTTGATCCGCAGCCTGGCGCGCAAGCCGCCTTCATTATCGGGAAAATGCACACCAATGCCTTGCGCCTTGTTCTTGTTGGCACCAGCCGGTGTGATCCATGCGACCTGACCGGCGATCGGGTACTTGCTTTGATCATCCATCAAGGTCAGGATCAGGTAGACCTCATCGCCGATATGAAATGGTTTGGGGGTCGCAACAAACATGCCGCCATGCTTTAAGAAAGGCATGTAGGCCGCGTACAGCGCGGCTTTTTCCTTGATGGCCAGGGACAATACCGACGGCAACTTGACCGACGCGCTGCGCGCGTCAACGGAATGACCTTGCTCTATTGTCATTTGGCATCCTTCCAACATGCGGCATAATCGAGCAGCATGTCTTCAATGAACAGCTTCGGCGAGAGCGGATGCTCGGCAATCGCGCGCCGATCGTTGGCACGTTTGACGACGCCCATCAGAGCGCTGACGTGAACCTTGGCTGCAAGTGCGATCAACTCGGCTTGATAACGTGGATAGTAACGTATTTTACCTGCCAGCTTGGCCGAAAAAAGGTCATGCAGCCAACGCTGCAAACAGGAGACCAGCATGCCCAGTGACGACTTTTGCAATTTCTCTGCCGTCCTCAAAGCGCCATCGATGCTGGGCTGCGCCAGGAACTGCAACAGAGCCTGAGTTTGTTCCCGGCTGCCATTGTCGGCCTGAGCCTGGGCTTGCGCCGCCAGCGGCGCCCCGCCTTGTTCGCTCAGCAAGTTGCCGGCATCTTGCACGCCTTGCGCCACCAGCCAGTTCAGCGCTTGCTGATGGCTGGGCATGGCCAGCGCGAACTTGCGGCAACGCGACAAGATGGTCGGCAGCACCCGGTCCAGGCTATGCGTGGCGAGCAAGATGACGGTGCCCGGCGGCGGCTCTTCCAGCGTTTTCAGCAACGCATTCGAGGCCGGCGTATTGAGCGCTTCGGCCGGATACAGCACGACAACGCGCAACCCCTGACGATGGGTCGACACGTTCATGAAGTCGGACAGCGCGCGCACTTGTTCGATCTTGATCTCTTTGGACGGTGTTTTCGTCGATTTCGCGGATTTTTTACTCCCGTCACCACCTTCCTCGCCATCAGGCGGGGCTTCGTCTTCCAGCGCTTCTGGCCGCAGGCGCCGATAATCGGGGTGATTCTGCTGGGAAAACCAGCCGCAGGACGGGCACAGCGCGCAAGCCTGTCCATCGGCGCGCACGTCTTCGCACAGCAGCGACTGGGCATAGTGCTCGATGAAATCGGCCTTGCCAATGCCGGCCGCGCCGTGAAACAAGATCGCATGCGGCATGCGCGCACGCAATTGCTGCAACTGCAGCCAGGCGTCTTGTTGCCACGGATATAGCAAACTTCCCATAGCGACTATTTCCTTACAAATCAATTTCTTGCGAGATAATCATAATGTCTTTTCTGGAATCTTGGCAGACCCCGGCACAACTTCAGGTACAACATGAAGAGTCGCGTGTAACCGCATCATGCCATCTTTTCTGGCGGCGCCACAGATTCGGCTGCAACCTCAAGTAACGCATGAAGAAAAATCGCCAACTGCGCCTGTATCTGAGCAATCGTGCGGGTTGAATCGATGATCCGGAAGCGCTCGGAAAACTCGGCAGCGCGCCGTAAATACTCATTGCGGGTGGCGTCAAAGAAGTCACTTTGCTCGCGCTCGAACTTGTCGAGCGCACGGCTGGCATCAAGCCGGCTGCGTGCCACGGCCAGCGGCACATCGAACAAGAAAGTCAGATCGGGCTGCAAATCGGGGTGCACCCAACGTTCCAGCAAGTCCATCTTGCTGCGCTCGAGGCCACGTCCGCCGCTTTGATAGGCGAAGCTGGCATCGGTGAATCGATCGGTGATGACCCAGTCGCCGCGCGCCAGCGCCGGCGCAATCACTTCGGCGATATGTTCACTGCGCGCTGCAAACATCAGCAAGGCTTCCGTTTCAACCTGCATCTTTTGATGCAGCAGTAATTCGCGCAACTGCTCGCCGAGGGCGGTTCCGCCGGGTTCGCGCGTGGTGACGACGTTGACGCCGCGCGCCCTCAGGAAGTCGGCGACAAAACCGATATGGGTCGATTTACCGGCACCATCGATGCCTTCAAAGCTGATCAATCGTCCCGCCGCCACGGCTCTTTTTGTCAAGCCCCCCGGTTGCTTCAAGCGTTCTTGTTCGTTCATGCGTCTGCTTGCCTATCGCTGGAATTGGTTTACGGCCCGATTATGATCGGGCAAATTGCCGGAAAAATGGCTGGTACCATCCCCGCGCGAGACAAAATACAGCGCCAGGGTCTGCGCTGGCGCCATGGCAGCGGCCAGCGATGCAAGACCCGGCAAAGAGATCGGCGTCGGCGGCAAACCGCTGCGGGTGTAAGTATTGTACGGCGTATCGGTTTCCAGATCGCGCTTGCGGATCTTGCCGTCATAGTTTTCGCCCATGCCGTAGATAACGGTCGGGTCGGTTTGCAACAGCATGCCTACCCGCAGGCGGTTGATGAACACGCCGGCGATCATCGTGCGCTCGGATGCCTGCCCGGTCTCCTTTTCGATGATGGACGCCATCGTCAATGCCTGGTACGGCGTCTTATAAGGCAGATCGGCATCGCGCTTGGCCCACTCTTGCGTCAGTTGCAGCAATAGCATCGCATGCGCCTGCTTGTAAATTTGCAGATCGCTGGCGCCTTTGGCAAACAGATACGTGTCGGGAAAGAATAAACCTTCCGGCTTCTCGTAATCGGGCGAGATCAGTGCCATCAATGCCTGGTCCGTCAATTCGGCGGTGTCATGCTTGAGTCCCTGGTGCAGCGCCATCGCCTGGCGCATCTGCCTGAACGTCCAGCCTTCAATAATGGTTAGCGTCTCTTGCGCAAAGTCGCCGCGCACCAGTTGGTCTATCAGGCCCAGCGGCGAAGTGCCGGGCTTCAATTCATAGGAACCGGCCTTGATCTTCGCGCTGCTGTTGGTGGCCCGCAAGAGCAGATTGAATAGCAGCGGTTGTAATGGCACACCGGCGGCGGTGATCTGCTGCCCCGCAACGCTGGCGCTACTGCCGGGCACAATCGTGAATGCGATCGCCGCGCCTTGCGTGACCATGGGCTGCTTGACCCAATAGACGACGGCAAGTGCTGCAGCCAGCGACAGTAGCGTAATGAGCGTGATGAGTTTTTTTATAAATGACATTGTTCCGTAGCCATGGTTTGAAGGCATGCCATTCTGAGGCATGCTTGACGCGATTTTCTCGACATCACTATAATGAGGCGCAATGATAATGCTTAATTGCAGAAAAACTGGATTATATGAATAACTGGCAACAATTTTTCGACGCGCAGGGTTCCGACATCCGTCGCCCTTTGACGGTAACCGATCTGACGGACGGCTTTGTCGCGCCGATCAGCGATCTTGG
Organism: Janthinobacterium sp.; assembly: GCA_047623125.1. GTDB lineage: Bacteria > Pseudomonadota > Gammaproteobacteria > Burkholderiales > Burkholderiaceae_D > Janthinobacterium. Next base: position 15,206 of record JBLHNV010000005.1, read on the forward strand.
TTTGATCGCATTAGAAGGCGATGACGCGGCCAGTTTCCTGCACCGACAAGTGACCAACGATGTCGAACACCTGGGCCAAGCAGAAGCACGTCTGGCTGGCTACTGTTCGCCCAAAGGGCGCTTGATGGCAACCTTCCTGATGTGGCGTCAGGCCGGGTCCATTTTTTTACAATTGCCGCGTGCGATCGCCGCGCCGCTGCAAAAACGTTTGCAGATGTTCGTCATGCGCTCCAAAGTGACACTGTCGGATGCGAGCGAGCAACAACTGATATTGGGCATTGGTGGCTTGCGCGCCGGCGTCGTGCTGGCGACCTGGTTCGATACCTTGCCGGATGCGCCTTACGGCAAACTTGATCATCCGCTAGGCACGCTGATGCGCGTCGCCGATGCGTGCGGCGCAGCGCGCTATCAATGGCTGATGTCGGCTGAAACGGCGCAATCGGTATGGCCGGCATTGACCGCAAAATTGACGGGAGAATGCACCGATACACTGGCCGCTGGCGATGATGCGGCCTGGCAATTGTCGCAAGTGCATGCCGGAGTGCCACAAATCGACGTTATCACCCAGGAAAAATTTGTCCCGCAAATGGTCAATTTCGAATTGCTGGGCGGCGTCAACTTCAAGAAAGGCTGCTATCCGGGCCAGGAAATCGTCGCCCGCAGCCAATACCTGGGCAAGCTGAAACGCCGTACCACGCTGGTCACTATTGCTGATGGCGCCGCCAAGGCGGGCGACGAACTGTTTGCCGCTTCCGACCCGGCCCAGCCGTGCGGCATGATCGTCAATGCGGCACCCAATGGTGCCGGCGGCGTCGATGCGCTCGTTGAAATCAAGCTGACGGCGATCGCCGAAGGATCGGTCACCGTGGGTTCGAACGTGGATGGCGGCGCTGCCCCCGTGCATTTTCTGCCCATGCCCTATCTGCTCGATCCGCTGGACCTGTAATCATGGCCAGACTTTTCCACTGTTCCGAGCGCTTGTACATCAGCGATCCCACAGCATGATCGATCTCAACAAATGATCGACCTTTATTGCTATTACCGGGTGCCCGAGGCCAATACGGCAGCCATGCAAACGCTGGTAGCTGCACTGCACGCCGATCTGTTGGCTCGCCTTGGTATTGCCGCGCAATTGAAACGACGGCCCGGCTACAGTGCCGATTGCGCAAGCGCTCAGCAAACCTGGATGGAAGTCTACCCGGCAGTGCCGGATGACTTTGAGGCCGTGCTGGAGCACTTGATGCAGCAAACAGTGCAACAAAGCGTGCAAAAGACCGGGCTCGCAGCGCAATTGTCCTCCACGTTTGGCGCCATGTTTGCCACTCTCGCTGCCAGCGCGCGTCACACTGAAATTTTCACGGATGTTGCCCCATGTGCCTGATCGTCTTTGCCTGGCAAGTCATCCCCCACGTGCCTTTGATGGCCGCCGCCAACCGCGACGAATTCTATGCTCGCGCCGCCGCGCCAGCGGCCCACTGGCCCAGCCACCCTAAGGTGTACGCCGGGCGCGACTTGCAAGCCGGCGGCAGCTGGATGGGAATCACTCAGGGCGGGACAACTCCAGGCGGGACAACTCCAGGCGGGACAGCCCCGGGCGGGACAGCCCCGGGCGGGATAGCCCCGGGCGGCGTCAGCGGGTCACGCTTCGCTGCGATCACCAACATCCGCGGTCCGCAGGAGCGCCGCACCGATGCGCCGTCGCGCGGCGCACTGGTGGCCGATTATCTGGCCGGCAACATGAGCGCCGAGCAATACGTCGCGCTGATCGAACCCGACTGCGCTGCCTACAATGGGTTCAATCTGGTACTCGGTGATTGCACGACGCTGATCTGGTTTTCGAACCGCGGGCAAAATGATCCACGCAACGGCGTGCCGCTGGCACCCGGGATCTATGGCTTGTCGAACGCCTTGCTCGATGCGCCGTGGCCGAAAGTGCTCAATGCCAAAGCACAGTTTGCCAGCTTGTTATGCCAGTGCGCGCCTGACGATGCGTATTTCGACATGTTGACCGACACCGCAACAGTGCCCGACTTCAGGCTGCCCGACACCGGCGTGCCGCTGGAACTGGAACGCAGTCTGTCGCCCATTTGCATCGAGATGCCGGAATATGGCACGCGCACATCAACCGTGGTCAAGCTTTACGCTGAAGCACCGGCAACCTTGCATGAAGTGCTGATCCGCTAGACGGCACTGTTGCCGATTGACGCCAATAGCGGCTGCGTGCCCGCAGCCGCGCCATTCAAACGCGCATTTTAATCAAACCAATGCCGCATCTGGACATGAAAGATGCCCGCTTCCATGAATGCCTCGCCTTCTTGCACGAACCCATGGCGCGCATAAAAAGGAGCGGCATGGCTTTGTGCGCTCAGCACCACATGGTCGTCGCCTCTGACCTTGGCTTCTTGCATCAGCGCAGCGAGCATGGCGCCGCCGATGCCGCCGCCGCGGGCCGCCTTCGACACTGCCATGCGGCCGATATGGCCATCGGGCAGCAAGCGGCCGGTGCCGTTCGGCGCACCAAACTCGTCATAGGCGACGACATGCAGGCAAACTGCATCCCTCGCGTCGAGTTCAATCTCGGGGTCAACTTGCTGCTCGTGCACGAAAACGGCGTAGCGAATGGTCTGGGCATCGCCGCACAAGGTGTTCCAATCGCCCAGGACAATGCGCATGCCGTTGCGATCATTCATGCCGGCGCGTCAGGCGTCGTCATACTGGAAAGCAACATCTGGCGCACTCGCGGCGTCGCCTGGTAGGGATCTGAAGGATTTTTCTGCTGCACGATATCGTCCATCCGCTGCCGCACATTGTCTAGTGCGCCCGGATGCGAATAAATGTAGAACTGGCCGTCACGGATCGCGTCGAACGTCAGCGCGGCGACCTGAGCGGCCGATACCTTGCCTGACGACACCGCCTTTTCGGTCAGTGCTTGCGCCGCGCGCTGGCTGCTGGTGGGGTGCTCGCGCATGCGTACATCGTCGGGCCGGTTGCGGTGCGACGCGCTGATGCCAGTCGGCACAAAATATGGGCACAGCACCGAAGTGCCTATCGGCGCGTCGACCAGTTGCAAGTCGTGGTGCAAGGTTTCTGACAAAGAAACGACCGCATGCTTGGAAACATTGTAGACGCCCATCGCCGGCGCATTCAGCAATCCGGCCATCGATGCCGTGTTGACGATATGGCCTTCGTAAGCGCTATCTTTTTTCGCGCATTCGAGCATCAGTTTGGTGAAAATTCGCACGCCGTGGACAACGCCCCACAAGTTGACACCCAGCACCCATTCCCAGTCCGCTTCGGTATTTTCCCAGACCAGGCCGCCGGAACCGACGCCCGCATTATTGAACATCAAATGCACGGCGCCGAATTTTTCGATGGCGGCGTCGGCCAGTGCTTGCACTTGCGCACTGCTGCGCACGTCGCACGTCAACGCAATCACATCGGCGCCTTCGGCGGCGAGTTCAGACCTGGCTTGTTCGAGCGCATCAGCTTGTATGTCGGCGAGCACCAGTTTCATGCCAAAGCGCGCTGCCTGGCTGGCTAACTCCCGACCCAGTCCACTCGCGCCGCCGGTAATCACGGCGACCTTGCCTGCAAAATTTTTCATTGTTAGAGTGCTCCGTTGCGTGCTTCAAATCTCTGTTCATTCAATCCTGTGCGAATGGAGTTCTCTGCGCATTCAGATCGTTGTCCAAACAGTTCTGTGCCAGCAATGTTCAGACCGACGATACGCCGCCATCGATGGCCAGCGTCTGACCGGTAATGTGCTTGCCGGCATCGGAGGCGAACAATAGCGTCGCGCCTTTCAAGTCTTCGTCGTCGCCGAGGCGGCGCAAAGGCACGCTTTTGGTCATTTCTTCGACGCCCATTTTTTCCAGCAAACCATGGGTCATTTTTGATGGAAAGAAGCCAGGTGCCAAGGCATTGACGGTAATGCCATGCACGCCCCACTCACCGGCCAGCGTGCGTGTGAAGTTGATCACCGCCGCCTTCGAGGTATTGTAGGCGATGGTTTGCATCGGACCGGAGGGGTTGCCGCGCATACCGGCGATCGAGGCGATATTGATGATGCGGCCGTATTTACGCCCGATCATGCAGCGCTTGCCGACCGCTTGCGACAGCAAGAAGATACTGCGGATATTCAGATTCATGACCTTGTCCCAGGCTTCGACCGGATACTCCTCGGCTGGCGCGCCCCAACTGGCGCCGGCATTATTGATCAGGATATCGATGTGGCCCAGATGCGCAATGGCCGCATCGACCAGCGTCGTGACCGCCGCGTCTTTCGACAGATCGACAGCGACGCCGAAGGCCTCGATCTTGTATTCGGCCAGGAGCGCGACCGCTGCATCGAGTTCGGATTGCTTGCGCGCAGCGATGACGATGCGTGCGCCCTGCTCACCGAGTGCCAGCGCCATTTGCAAGCCCAGTCCGCGCGAGCCGCCGGTCACCAGCGCAGTCTTGCCTTGAAGATTGAATAATTCTTGTGATGTTCGCATTGCTTCCTTGTGTCGAGGTGAAAGGTCAGCCAGGGCAAGCTGCAAAGGTCACAGCTTGGCCTCTGCGCTCAAACCTGGTAATCCATGCACTGGCGCGCTTCGCGCACGGCGCCGATAAATGGCTTGATCGCGACATGCACCGGATGCTGCTGGTAAGCATCGAGCGCTTCTTTGTCGGAAAACTCGGAATACAGCAGCACGTCACAGGTCGACTCCAGTCCGGGCTGCACCAGCGTCGTTTCAAATGTCAACATGCCGGGCACCAGGTTGGCGCAGCCGTCGAGCAAGGCTTGCATCTTGATCGCATTGGCGGCCCGGTCGCTGCCTTCGGCGTGCTCTTTCAATTTCCACATCACGATGTGCTTGATCATGTATTTTCCATGGTTGCATGCGAATTGAATGAAGTTGTATCGATCGTCATACGACTTCGAACAAGCCGGCCGCGCCCTGGCCACCGCCTATGCACATTGTCACGACGACATATTTGACGCCGCGGCGCTTGCCTTCGATCAAGGCATGACCGGTCAGGCGCGCACCCGACACGCCATAAGGATGGCCGACCGCGATCGCGCCGCCATTCACATTGAGCCGGTCCAGAGGAATGCCGAGCGTGTCGGCGCAGTACAGCACCTGCACTGCGAATGCCTCGTTCAATTCCCACAAACCGATGTCGGCTACCGTCAGGCCGGCCTTTTTCAGCAACTTCGGAATCGCATATACCGGGCCGATACCCATTTCATCGGGCTCGCAACCGGCCACCGCGAAGCCGCGGAAGATACCCAGCGGTGCCAGACCCTTGGCTTCGGCCACCTTGCTGCTCATCAGTATGGCGACCGATGCACCATCGGAAAACTGGCTGGCGTTGCCGGCGCTGATCACGCCACCTGGCATCGCAGAGCGTATCTTGGCCACCGCTTCCAGTGTGGTATCGGCGCGGATGCCTTCATCTTGCGCAACCGTCACCTGGCGCGTCAACAACATGCCGGACGCCTTGTCTGCGACCCCCATCGTCGTGGTCATCGGCACGATTTCAGCGTCGAATCTGCCCTCCGCTTGCGCTTGCGCGGCGCGCTGCTGGCTTTGCACACCATAGGCATCCTGGCGCTCGCGCCCGATGTTGTAGCGTTTGGCGACCGTCTCGGCCGTTTGCAGCATGCTCCAATAGATTTCCGGCTTGTTTTGCTCTAGCCAGACTTCCTTGTACATGTGCGTGTTCATCTGTTGCTGGACACAGGAGATCGACTCCACGCCGCCAGCGGCATAGATATCGCCCTCGCCGGCGATGATGCGTTGGGCCGCCAGTGCGATGGTTTGCAAGCCCGACGAGCAAAAACGATTGACGGTCATGCCGCTTGTCGTTACCGGGCAGCCGGCGCGGATGGCGATCTGACGCGCAATGTTGCCGCCGGTTGCGCCTTCCGGAGTGGCGCAGCCGATCAGTACATCTTCGACTTCAGCGTGTGCTATGCCGGCGCGCTGAATCGCGGCATCGAGCACATGGCCGCCCAGCGTGGCGCCGTGCGTCATGTTGAAGCCGCCTTTCCACGATTTGGCCAGTGCGGTGCGGGCGGTCGATACGATGACGGCATCTATCATTTGTGTCTCCTGATGGGAATTTTAAGGGTTTTTATGACAACTTTTTAGCAAAGACCTGGCGACAGATTTGACAACTTTATGGGCTGCTGAACTGACAATTGAGCGCGCAAGCTGTCTGCTTATCGCAATAAGTTGTTGCTTCATCACAATTGAGAATAGCACATATAAGTACGATCGTTCGTTAAATAGTTGGTGCAATTTTCCGACCCTGTGCGGCCGGATCACATCATCGCAAGATGCGCCACCGGGCAGTCTTGCCAGTATTCGCATAGCAGATCGGGAAATTGCTTCGTTTGATGCCGAGATGTGCGCAGACGAACGCGATTGCAGCGATGCTGGTCGAAATGTTTCCGAGCCGCATACGCTACACGGCAGTGCCCTTGCCTTATCACATAGGCAATGGCTGGTTCGGCGGGTTACTGCCCGCCATGGCATTCGCGCTGGTCGCGTTCAAAGGCGATATTGATTTCGGTCTGTGGTATCCGGTCACCATCGCGCTGGCCACCGTTGCCATTGGCGCGCTGTTCGTCAGCGAGCAACGCGACAGGGATTTTTACGCCAACGATTAGCCGGCCCTCAGCGGCAACACGGCGCCGCGTTGGCGCCGGGTTACCGACAAGGTCGTCTTTAGCGTGGGGTGAAGGTTTTTCCTTCAGCTGCCAGTGCCACCAGCAGCGGCGCCGCGACCCACGCTTCGCCATGCTGGCCGAGCGCATATTTCTCGATCGCCGCTTGCACCTTGGACAAACCGACGGTATCGGCATAGAACATCGGGCCACCGCGATGCAAAGGAAAACCATAGCCGGCCAAATACACCATGTCAATGTCGGAAGCGCGCATTGCAATGCCTTCTTCCAGTATGTGCGCCCCTTCATTGATCAGCGCGTAGAGCAGTCGCTCGACGATTTCCTGATCGCTGATCTTGCGCCGCTGCACGCCCACTTGCGCCGAGTGCTCGACGATCATCGCATTGACCCGTTCCGATGGATATGCCTTGCGATCACCGGCCCGGTAATCGTACCAGCCAGCCCCCGTTTTTTGACCATAGCGCCCCATTTCGCACAACAGGTCGGCGTTCTTTGAATAACTGATGTGCGGCGATTCGATATAGCGGCGCTTGCGGATGAACCAACCGATGTCATTGCCAGCGAGGTCGCCCATGCGGAACGGTCCCATCGCAAAGCCGAACTTTTCGACCGCCTTGTCGACTTGCTCCGGCAAACAGCCTTCCTCCAGCAGGAAACCGGCCTGGCGACTGTATTGCTCGATCATGCGGTTGCCGATGAAGCCGTCGCACACGCCGGACACGACGCCGGTTTTCTTGAGCTTCTTTGACAACGCCAGCGCCGTGGCCAGCACATCCTTGCCAGTTTTCTTGCCGCGCACTATTTCGAGCAGCTTCATCACATTGGCCGGGCTGAAAAAATGGGTACCGATCACGTCTTGCGGTCGTTTGGTGAAGTCGGCGATACGGTCGAGATCGAGCGTCGAGGTGTTTGATGCCAGTATCGCGCCCGGTTTCATGACGGCATCGAGTTGCTTGAAGACGGTTTCCTTGACGCCCATTTCTTCAAACACGGCTTCGACGACGATATCGGCCTGGGCAATGTCGTCATACGACAGCGTGCCCTGGATCAGCGCCAGACGCTGGTCGAATTGCTGCTGCGTCAGCTTGCCTTTTTTCATCGTGTTTTCGTAATTCTTGCGGATCGTCGCCAGGCCCTTGTCAAGCGCTTCCTGTTTGGTTTCCAGCAAGATGACGGGAATGCCGGCATTGACAAAATTCATCGCGATGCCGCCGCCCATGGTGCCGGCGCCGATCACGGCAGCCTGTTTGATGGCGCGCGTCGGTGTATCAGGGGCGATATCGGCAATCTTCGTGGTCAGACGTTCGGCAAAGAATGCGTGGCGCAGCGCTTTCGATTCATCGGTCTGGATCAAATGCATGAACTGGGCGCGTTCAAAAGCGAGACCAGCGTCGAATTTCATCGTGATCGCAGCGGCAACGGCATCGACGCATTTGAGCGGCGCCGGGAATGGACCGGACATGGCCGCGACGGTGTTGCGCGAAAATTGCAGGAACGCTTCGTGATTCGGGTAATCGACTGTGCGTTCGCGCACCTTCGGCAGCGGACGCACCCCGGCGACGCGGGTGGCAAAGGCAAGCGCCTGCGCCAGCAATTGCTCGCCTGGCTTGATCACTTCGTCGAACAATGCCGTCTGGGCCAGTTTTTCGGCTTTGACCGGCGTCCCGGACACGATCATGTTGAGTGCCAGTTCCAGTCCGATCACGCGCGGCAGGCGCTGCGTGCCGCCGGCGCCGGGCAGCAATCCCAGTTTTACTTCCGGCAATGCGATCTGCGTGTCTGGCGCAGCGATGCGATAGTGACACCCGAGCGCCAGTTCCAGGCCGCCGCCCATGCACACGGAGTGGATCGCAGCGATGACAGGCTTGGTCGAATTCTCGGCGGCTTCGATGACGGAAAACAACGAAGGTTCGGCCATCGCCAACGGCGAATTGAATTCCTTGATATCGGCACCGCCGGAAAATGCCTTGCCGCCACCGGTGAGCACGATGGCCGTGACAGCATGGTCCGCCAGAGCGCGCTTGATGCCATCGACCAGCGCGCTGCGGGTCGCGAAACCCAGGCCGTTGACCGGGGGGTTATTCAAGGTAATGACAGCAATGCTTTCATGGATCTGGTATTCGACGGTCATCTCTATTCCTTATTTTGGTTAGCATTGCAATAACTTGCAGTCGCCTGATGACTATACCGCAAAAAGTACGATCGTCTTATTTTATGGCAATATTTTTCATCATTGACAGACATTAACGCCGCAGCGCGCATGCCCACGCAGCCCGGCGTGGCAGCTTGCCACCGGCAACGGCGAATTTCGTGCATGTCGGGTAGAATTGTCGCTTGTTTACACCAATGCAGAAACGGAACCGCCATCACTGCCGATATATTAGTTCTTGAAAATTCTTACGCCAGCTTGCCGCCGGCATTTTTTACGCGTCTGATGCCGACGCCATTGCCTGCGCCTTACCTGGTCGCCGCGAGTGCCAGCGCCGCAGAGTCGATCGGACTGGTGCTGGAGCAATTGTCCGGCGATGATGTTGTCGCCACATTGACAGGCAACCGTGTTCCGTCAGGCGCGCTGCCGCTCGCCGCCGTGTATTCCGGGCACCAGTTTGGCGTCTGGGCCGGCCAGCTTGGCGACGGGCGCGCCATTTTGCTAGGTGACATATCGGGCACGGATGGTCCCGTCGAATTGCAGTTGAAGGGCGCCGGTGCGACGCCCTACTCCCGTATGGGCGATGGCCGTGCGGTGCTGCGCTCGTCAATCCGCGAATTTCTTTGCTCCGAGGCAATGGCTGCGTTAGGCATTCCAACCTCGCGCGCACTGGCCATCATGGGTTCCGACCAGGGCGTGATGCGTGAGACGCTCGAAAGCGCTGCCGTCGTGAGCCGCCTGGCTCCGAGCTTTGTGCGCTTCGGCTCGTTTGAACACTGGTTCTACAAAGATAAACCCGCCGAGTTGAAAATCCTCGCCGATTATGTGATCGCGCGTTTTTATCCGGACCTGCTGCAGCAGGAAAATCCTTACCAGGCCTTGCTCGCCGAAGTCACGCGCCGTACCGCGCATACGATTGCACAATGGCAATCTGTCGGTTTCATGCATGGGGTAATGAATACGGACAATATGTCGATCCTGGGCTTGACGCTCGATTATGGCCCTTTCGGTTTCATGGAAGCGTTTGATCCCGACCACATCTGTAATCATACCGACCAGCAAGGCCGCTACGCTTATGCGATGCAGCCGCAGATCGGGCATTGGAATTGTTATGCGCTGGGCCAGGCACTGCTGCCTTTGATCGGCACAACCGAGGCGGCGCAGCAGGCGCTGGACATCTATCAGGGCGAGTTTGCCGACAAACTCGATCAGTTGCTGCATGCCAAACTGGGTCTTTGCACTCAGCAAGACGGCGATGGCGCGCTGTTCGACAGCATGTTTGCAGTGATGCAAGCCAATCACGTCGACTTCACGCTATTTTTCCGCCGCCTCGCGGATGTGCGGGCCGACCCGCATTCCAGCACTGTGCAAGCGGGAATTGAGGACGACACTTTGCTGCGCGACATGTTCATCGACAGAGCTGCGTTCGATGCATGGGTGCAACTTTACCGTAGTCGCTTGCAAGGCGAAAACAGCATCGATGCCGTGCGGCGTATTGCAATGAACGGGGTCAACCCAAAATATGTGCTGCGCAACTATCTGGCGCAAGCGGCCATTGAAAAAGCACAAAAAAAGGACTTTACCGAAGTGGCACGATTGCTGGCGGTATTGCAGCACCCGTTCGACGAACAGAACGAATTTGAACACTATGCGGCACTGCCGCCCGACTGGGCCAGCCACCTCGAAGTGAGCTGCTCTTCATGACAATGAGGTTTGACAATGACAATCAATAAAGTACAAAAGACTGATGCCGAATGGCGCGCCATGCTCGACCCGGTGCAATTTGATGTAACCCGCCACGCCGCGACCGAGCGTGCTTTCAGCGGCCAATTCTGGGACCATCAACAGCACGGCATTTACAGTTGCGTTTGCTGCAATACGCCGCTGTTTGCGTCGGATGCCAAGTTCGATTCAGGTTGCGGTTGGCCAAGTTACTTCAAGGCATTGAACCCGGACCATGTGATCGAAAAGGCCGACCGCACCCATGGTATGCTGCGCACCGAAATGATCTGCGCTGTATGTGACGCCCACCTGGGCCATGTGTTTCCCGACGGTCCGGCGCCGACCGGATTACGCTACTGCATCAATTCGGCAGCGCTGCGATTTGACCCACAAGAAAAGTAAACCATGAAATTTCTGTTCGATCTATTCCCTGTCATCTTGTTCTTCGCCGTCTTCAAATGGGGTGACGGGAATCAGGAAGCTGCGCATGCAATCGTCAGCCATTACATGAGCATGCTCATTTCGGGCGGCGACATCGTCGCCGCGCAAGCGCCTATCATGCTTGCGACCATCACCGGGATTGGCGCCACGATCTTGCAAATTGGCTATTTGCTAGTGCGCGGCAAGAAGGTCGATGCGATGTTGTGGGTATCGATGGTGGTCATCATGTTTTTCGGCGGCGCAACGATCTACTTCCATAACGACGACTTCATCAAATGGAAACCGACGATACTGTACTGGTGTTTTGCGCTGTCGCTGCTGGTCAGTCAGGTTTTTTTCAAAAAGAATCTGATGCGCAAAGTCATGGAATCTCAAATCAAATTGCCTGATGAAGTCTGGAACAGACTCAATTACGTCTGGACCACATTCTTTATCGTGCTTGGCTTGTTGAACCTGTTCGTGGCCTTCATACTATTCAAGTCCGATACCGCATCCTGGGTCAGTTTCAAACTGTTTGGCATTACCGGTATCTTCATCATGTTTATCATCGGGCAGACAATGTTTCTGTCGAAATATATCAAGGAGGATGCATGAGCACTATTGACACTAAAACCGGTAATGAACCGCGCATCGAACGCATACGCAAACGGATGCAATTGGCCTTGGCGCCGCTAGAACTGGTGCTGGGAGATGACTCCGCGATGCATGTAGGCCATGCCGGTGCTGCCTCTG
>JBLHNV010000006.1:0-26073 GCA_047623125.1 Janthinobacterium sp.
CCTTGGATACGACTGTTATTTTCACGTGATCTCCAGCGGCGTGGTGGATGGGATCTTGAACATGGGTCATCCGCAATTCGGGTTGGTGACGCCGGCGATGCTGCTTTGCATGCTTTCGCGCGGCACTGTGGTTGAAAACGATGGCAGTGTCAGTGTCAGTGGCACGAACGGAATTGGAATATTCAGCGCATCCGTTTTGTGCAGGTAGACGGTCACTTGCTCGCAGTCGCTGGCGGTGCAGCCAGCGGGCAGGTAACTTATCGATATGTCGGCGGCCGCGATGACGGGGAACAGCGCTGTCATGCTGTCCTTGATGCCGGTGGCGTCCGGCGCACAAATCGACGCGATGCGTGCACCGAGGCGTGTTGCCTCGGTCGCGGTGTTCCAATAGAACAACATCCGGCTCATTTCCATGATGCCAAACAGCAGCATGAAGAGCACGCTCGTGACCAATGCGAATTCAACGGCTGCGGAGCCAGCCTGGCGCCTGGCGGGTATCGGGCACCTCATGGCAACTGGACCATGGTGGCGCTGATGTTGCCGAAATTCAGGTTCGGCACATAGCCCGAAGCGAGGCTGGTGAATCGATAGCCTGTGACCGCGACCTGGACCAGGTTGAGCGCACCGCGCCCGGTAGGCTGCAGCTTGTAGGTGGCGGCATCGCTGATGCTGTCCTCTACCACCACCATGTTCTTCGTCAAGCCATCCACCAGTGCCTTGTCGTGCTCATTGCAATTCATCTTGCCAAAGACGGTCAGGCATTTGGCTTCGTCGATGCGGTTGCTATTGCCGGGCTCGTACTGGCTCAGGTGGCGCACGCCGCTGCGCACGCCCTTGGCGATCGTATTGTATTGATAGATCGCGCGGCCGTACTCGGTGATGCCAAAGGTCAGCGGTAGCAACAGCGCCGTGAACAATGCCAGTTCGACGACCATGCTGCCTGTTTGCCTGATTTTGTATTTCACATGTGCTCCTATCGCACTAACGTTGCTACCAGCGGGCCGCCGCTGCTGAGCGCGACGCCGGCATGGTTGCCGGCGATGCCGACACTGCGGCATGGACTGCCCGGATCGTTGGCCAGGCCTCGCCATTCGAGGATGGCGGCGTTGGTGCTGGAAGGGTCATTCGACATCGGGTTCAGCATCAGTACGCACGCCATGGCCAGGATGGGCGGGTGGGCGGGTGGGGCGTCGCAGTCGAAGACCGGCACCGCGATCAGGCGCCGCTCGGCGCCATGCTGCAAATGGTTGCTGCTTGATGTTGCGCTGCCAAATCCCGTCACGCCATACGCATCGGATGTGAACGGCATGTTCGACGATTGCGCGCTGCGATAGTGCGCATAGGCATTGCGGGTAATCGACGGCAGCGCCGAACTGGGATAAGCGTAGCCGGTCTTGTCCGGCGCAGCGCTGGAATAGTTTTCCCCTGCTGCGCCTGCGCCATAGATGCCAAACCGGGTATTCCAGGCGCTCAGCGCGCCATAAGGCGATCCGGTCACCCTTTTCAGCGTGTCGCCGCCCCGGATGCCGCACACGGTGCCGCTGCCGAGCAATTGGGCGCGGATGGGGCTGGCGCCGCCGCCAGAGGTGAAGTCGATCCAGCGGAAATCGCCAGTTAAATTGGCACTGTCGGCCGACGTCGAGTAGGCGCTTGTGATCCAGTCTCCGGAGACGCGGCCGAAATCAGGCGCCGGCAATGCCCGCGAGCAAATCCCGACTGGTGCTGCATTACACGATGTCTGTCCTGGCGCCAGCGTGGCCACGGCCCGCGCTGCCACCGATTGCGCACCGATGCCGAGTGCGCCCATGAACCACGGAATGATGCCTGTCATTCTTGCAGTGCACATCGCGAAGCGCGACGTTGTATTGGCACCGTCGGCGCTGGAGAGGTAGCTGGAAGCCGGTCCGATCGCGGTATGAAAGGTGATATCTTCGGACCCGATCACGGCGAAGTCGACGGGATCGCTTTGAAAATTGACCTTGTTCCGACTCGCTGCAAAAAGACCGGCAGCGGTCGCATTATTCAAAAATTCTTGCGGGCAGATGCCCGCACTGGCGCCGGCGTCGCATACCAGTTCGTTGGCGGCGGCCAGTGCGCAGGCATCGCTGGCATTTTGCAATTCGGTCTTGTTGACGTACAGGCGGCCGAGGTCCAGGATCAGTCCGGCGAAGCCGATCAGCGCTACCAGCGACAAGGAGAAGATGACCGCCACGACGCCGCCTTCACGCCTGCGGCGATGCATGGTGATGGCTCCGGACGTAGTTCTGCGACGCATCATGTTTCAGCGCCCGACGCCGATGACGTATGAGCCGCTCTGCGGCTGCGCCGATTTGTATGACTTCTGGTATGCGTCATAAGCGCTTTTTGCTGCCATGCCATCGAGGCCTTGGACCGGATTGACATTATATGCAGCCTGCATATTGAGGATTTGTTGTGCCTTGATCAGCTTCAGGCTCGAGCCAAAGTGCTGGTCCAGATTGGGTGTCGTCGATGCGCAACCTGCAAGGACCAGCGAGCAGACGATGCCGGCGCTGAGAACGTATCTGCGGTTCATGATGGCTCTCCTATTTGAGTTCAAAGCCGGTGGCTTGACTGCGCGGCGCCGGTTCCTGTGGCGGGGGCGTGCCCTCCATCTTTCCCCCCATGAAAAACTCGGCCCGGCTCGGCTCGATGTAATTGTCGGTTGGAAGCTTGAAATCGGGTGGCAGTGGTTTGACCAGATGCGGTGTGATGATGAATACCAGTTCCGTCCGGTCGGTCTGGAAATCGCTGCTGCGAAACAGTGCGCCCAGTACCGGAATTTCTCCCAGCAGTGGCAGCGCCTTGATATTGGTGGTCACATTGTTCTTGATCAAGCCGCCGATGGCAAAACTCTGTCCGTCGTACAACTGGACCGTCGTGGAGGCGCGACGGGTCGTAAACGACGGCAGGATCGCCGTGGAATTGATGCCGCTGGCGGTGATGCCGATGCCGTCCTTGTTCAGTTCCGACACTTCCGGCGCCACCCTCAGGTTGATGCGTCCGCCTTCGAGTACGGTCGGCGTGAACTTGACAGCCACGCCGAATTCCTTTTCTTCCAGCGTGATGGTTGCAATGCCGCCGCTGCTGGTCTGGTTGATCGGGATGAAGATTTTTCCGCCGGCCAGGAAGCTCGCTTCCTGGCCGCTGATCGCCATGATTGTCGGTTCGGCCAGCACCTTGATCAGGCCGTCGCGCTTTTGCGCATCGAGCGTTGCAAAATTGCCGTTCTTGCTGTTGAAGCCGTCGACCAGGTTGGGGTTGTTGGTGAGCAGGTTCGACAGTAAGGTATAAGTCCAGCTGCCGCTGGTCTTGCTGGCGCCAATGCTGGCGCCGAGCCGGTCCACCAGCGTTTTTGACACTTCGGCCACCTTCACTTCCAGCATCACCTGTTGCGGCGCGGCGATCGACAGCATGTTGACGACCTTGACCGAAATGGCGCCGCTCATTTGCGCAACGGCAGCAGAGGGGCCGGGCGTGGCGGTGCTGGGAGCTGGGCCGGTTTGCACGCCGCGTGCGGCGCGCTGGACGTAGGCGTTGGCCAGTGCCAGCGCCTGATCGGCCTTGACGGTGTCCGTCACCATGCCTGACAGGATCACGGTGTCGGCCGCCGCCGTGATCGTGATATTTTTTTCACCGGGCAGTAATTGCGTTATGCGCGTTTGCAGTCCGGTTATGTCGATGCCGACGTTGATGTCGATGATGGTGGCGTCATTGGCCTGGTTCCACACGATCAGGTTGGTAGCGCCTACCGATTTTCCCAGCATGTAAATCTCGCGTGGATTGAGCAAGATGATGTCGGCGATGCCGGGATCGCCGACCGACAGGCGCGCTGCCGAATAGGGCAGGTGCATCAGCGTGGACTTGCCCTCAGGAAGATTGATCTGGGGCGCGAGTTCGATTTTTCCGGTCGGCGGCAGTTCCAGGCGGGCGTCGGCCCGCTTGTGCTGCGCGGCGGGTCCGGTCGCTGCCGGGATCACCCTGGCCTTGGTCCTGACCTTGGCCTTGGTGCCGGTTTCCGGCATTCCGGCTGGCGCTGGCACCTGACCACGCGCTAGTGTTGCCACCATAAAAAACCCCGTGACTGCCAACGCAATGCGGAGTGCGGCCGGTCCAGGCTCAGTACAGGATCTGCTCATTCGATGTCTCTTTCGTGTCTAAAATTGTCGGGTGCTGCGTTCCAGCCCTTTGATCAGTTCCACCTTGGCACCCGGTACGGGTCTGGTGCGCGCCCTGAACTGACGTGCGCTCACGCGCTGTACCACGGCCTTGGGCGCAGCGTCTGACATCGCCCCGAGCAATGTGGCCTTGGTCGCGCCTTCGGTGTTGACCGGTTGCGGGTCGATCTGGTTACGCAGCACCAAAGACAGCGTGCCGACGCTGCGCGCAAGGTCGAGCCTTTCGGCCTGATCGGGCGTTAGCTCCAGCGTCACTGCATTGACGACCTTGGGCTTGGTTTCGTCGCGGCTCGATTCCTGAGCGATTGCCAGCACCAGGATGCGCTCGAGCACGATCTTCGAAATGGCCAGGTCCTTGATGCTCTTGCCCCTGTCTTCCTGGGTATTGACCAGAATGTCGACGAAATTGCCAGGCAATGCGAAGCCGGCGACGCCGACGACATCGTTGACGCGTACAGTCATCGCGCGCTTGCCATCGGCGACGACAGCCGACAGTCCGCCCTGGGTGCCGGGCGGCGCCAGCTTGCCTTCCATGATGGGTTCGCCACGCTGTATACTGGCGCGCGTCACTCTGGTGTCGAGCAGCTTGGCATCGACGATGGCGCCCGGTGGCATGGCGCCGGACGGCCAGTCGACCATGCGCACCATGTCAGGGCTGAGTCTGGCGCCCAGGCTGATGTCGACCGCTGCTACCGCGACCTTGCTGGTGTTGAGCGTGGCTTGGGCATTGATCCAGCGTGCAGCGACGAAGACCGATCCGGTCGCCAATACCAGCGCCAGTCCCAACATCAATAAAGAACGGTTTTTTCGCATTGCTCATCTCCCTTCAGGACTCAGTGAAACAGTTATTCCAGGCCCAATCGAGTACGCGCTGATCGAGGATGCTGGGCCTGCCTTCGTAGTGCGCCAGATTGCACACCTGATCCAGGATGTCGTGCGGGTAGCAAGCCAGTAATGGGCGGTTTTTCTTGTAGTGATGTGCGTGCAGCAGATACTGAAAAGCATCGCTGCAATAAGGTGTTCCGTATTGCGCGCAAACCTGGCAAAAAATGCGCTCGTACTGGGATTCGGTCAGCGCGCCGAGTTCGATCTTGCTGCCCAGGTGGCGCAGGAACGCGCTGTCGCCCAATTGCTCGGGTGCAACGCTCGAGGCAAACACAATCTTCAGATGCAACGGTATCGGGAACTTGTGGCCGGTTTGCAGCGACAGGTAATCGACCTGGCGTTCCATCGGGACATTCCAGCGATTGATCAATTCGAGTGGGGAGCAGCGCTGGCGGCCCAGGTCGTCGATGATGAAAAGCCCGTTGTTGCTCTTGATATGGAGCGGCGCTTGGTAATAGCGCTTGGTCGGATCGAATTTCAGGTCCAGCATGTCGAGCGTCAGTTCGGCTCCGGCGAGCACGGCCGGACGCCCGCAGCGTATCCAGCGTGGATCGTGCGCAGCGTGTTTGTCAAACGGCGTCGCTGCCTGACTCAATTCAACGGACGACTTGTGGAACATCGGATCATATATTTGCACCACTTCTGCGCCGGCCAACAGCGCGTGGGGTACGAAGATGTCATCGTTCAATAACCTGCCCAGGCGCTCGGCCAGAAAGGTCTTGCCGCTGCCTGACGGACCGTGTATGAAAATGGCCCGTTGCGAATTCATGGCGGCACCCGCGTGTTCCAGCAGGTCGGGATCGATCACGACATCGTTGAACTCGTGCTCCACGTGGGTACGCAGGATGTGTATTTGTGTCAGGTTTTGCGCTTCTACCTGCGCGCAATAAGCGCTCAGCGGCACCGGGGCCGGTCCGGCATAGGTACTGTTCTTAAGAAATTCAGCAGCCCGAATCCGGCCCAGGTCGGTCAGGTTGTAGTTCAGATCAGCATCGGTGCCGCTGCCGCCGCGGCGCGTGATTTCGCACAGCTTTTCGATGCGCAGGAACTCGATCACCGCATACAGGACGTTGGTAGTGAGCTTGATGTGTGCCGACAGTTCGGTTAGCTTCATGTGGCCGCACAGGAGCAGTATCTTGGCAGTCAGTTCAACGAGCAACCACATCGGGATGCCGGTTTCTTCGACCGTGTGCGGTGTCTCGGGTGCGGCCGCTGGCAGGACGGAGGTGCGTTGGGCACTTGTTCTGCGTTCCGATCCAACTTTTGCAAGCATATGACAGCTCCTCATGGTGGCGTTGCTAGATTGCGCGCTACCATCGTCGACGCGACGGCAGACGGCTATCAAAACAGGAAAAGATTCATGCGAAAGCGCACTTGCCGGCGCGACTCCCGTCAGCAAGTGTTTTTCCAAGTGCTGCAGCTGCACCAGCAGCTGCGCGCCCGCCATGGCGCACCGCGCAAGGCTGGCAGTCGTATTGGTCAGCGCATGGCCGTTCGACAATTGCAGAGTCATCGAACAGGCCAACCGGAATCAGGCGCGCGCCTGGCCGTTGGTGGATGAATGGCACGCGGTCATTGCTACAGCTAGGCATGCGTCATGAAAGCAGAGCGTAGCCATTGTGTTTGAGCAGCAGGTGGGCCAGTGTGCCGACGGCGATCGCGATGCCGTACGGCAAGTGGCCTGCTGATCCTGGCAGCGCGTCGATTTGCGGAGCGATCCCCTGAATTGTCTTGAACAGCGTATTGAGCGCCATCAAACGTAGATTGGCCAGCGTATGGCGCAGCGTGCCGTTGCGCAGGGTAACGATGAAGGCCAGCAGGCCGCCAGCAACGAGTGTGGTCAGCAGCGCCCCGAATGCCGATGCCGGGCCGAGGAACGCACCAGCCATGGCCATCAGCTTGACATCGCCGGCACCCATCGCGCGCATCGCGTAGAGCAGCATGAACAAGCTGCCTGCGACCAGCAATCCCAGTCCCCAGGCGACCATTCCAGCCACGCCGCCGGCCAGTATCTGCAGCGTCAGGCTGACAATGAGGCCCGTCAATATCAGTCGATTCGGTATGCGGCGCGTGCGCAGGTCAGATATCGCTGCCAGCATCAGCAAAACGACCAGTGCCGCCATTGTGATGATTTGTATCATCCGAGGCTCCCAAAATTGGTATTCGTTTCCGATGCGATTCAGTCGGGATCGGGGTGTTCCTTAAGCCAGTGGCGCATCGCCAGATCAGAGATGATTTTTTCAGACCAATGGGTTTCCCCGATCAATGGGAAGTGAATTCCGGAGTTATCTGGTCCGGAACTCACGATTTTGCTATTGCGTGATTTTAATTACGGATTAATGGCAGCGAGCTTCGTTGCAATGGCGCCGAACTTGCCGCTGATACCGCCGCCGAGCGTGGTTGCTCCGGCGATGATGCCAACGCCGATCAGTGCGGCCAGCAATGCGTATTCAATGGCCGTGACGCCATCTTCTTCGAGCAAAAAGTTTTTGATATATTTCATGATGTATTCCTTTTCAATTGAAAAACGAACGTTACCCGGTAATGCTGTTTAGTGAATCTCTGGCTGGTATTGCCTTTAACGGCATGGTTCAGCAAGATTTTCGCTACTTTTTGTCATCGCCCCATCATTACTGCCATGCGGAACGGATCAGACATCAGGTATTGCTACGTCAGTTTGAGCTCATCATGCGAATGCCCGCATGAACAAACCGGGTGCGCTCAATCCGGTCGGCAGGTCCGGTTTCGAGCGTGATCTTGAATGCTGTTTGTATATGGTTGTTAGATTGAGTATTACATTGAAGCAAGGCAGCGTTTTAATATCGATCAACCTGTAGATGAAAAGAAATAATAAATTATAAAAATTATACAAACTACAACAATTCTTGAGTTGACAGTCATAAACGATGTAATAAAACGTAGGACCTGGACAGTTTTGCGGGCACTTTCGGCCTTGCCGCCAGACAAATACAGGCATTGCGTACGGTCTTGACGATGGGTATGAGCAAGTTTGGCGGGTCTGACGCGCAAGCAGATGCCCGCGCTAGCGGGTGTTGGGATGGTGGTATCGGCATTGCTGCGACGATGGAAGGTCCATTGTTCCGGTAAGGTGCCGGTACGTCGCTATCAGGTAAACAAAAAAAGACTTGCAAGCGCGAGCTTACAAGTCTTTTTTACTGCTGTGTTCTGGTGCCGACTGCCGGGATCGAACTGGCCACCTGATGATTACAAATCAACTGCTCTACCAAATGAGCTAAGTCGGCAAAATGTTACCGGGCAAATTATACTTTATTTGATCCGAGTCAGGGTGGGTCTGCCGCCTTTTTTTGGCGGTTCGTCGTTATTGTCCGGATCCGGGCTGGAATCGGTGGGTGGCTTTGCGGTAGCCAAGGCCACAGGCACCGAAGCGAGCGCAGGCGCAGGCGCCGCGCCGCTGACGGTCTCGACATCTGCCGGTGCGCTGGCAGGCGGTGTTGGATCGAATGCCATGCCTTGACCATTTTCGCTGGCATAGATGGCCAGCACGTTATCGACCGGTACGTAAATTTCACGCGAGACGCCGCCGAAGCGGGCATGGAAGTGCACGCTGTCGTTGTCCATCTTCAGGTTGCTGGTCGCGCCGAAGCTGATGTTGAGAACGATTTCGCCCTTCTTGACGAATTCCATCGGCACTGTGGTAGCGGCATCGACCCTGACGGCGAGGTGGGGCGTGTATCCGCTGTCGGTACACCATTCGTAAATGGCGCGCAGCATGTAAGGTTTGGTTGAGATTTCAGACATAATTTCGCAGTGCTGTGGAACCCGGCGCGCCCCGCCGGTGCCGCGTTGAGCGGGAAAGCGGGACACGCCGATACTTCAAGTAAGACTGACGCGGGCGGAAAATCAGCGGCGCATCACTTTTTCGGACGGCGTCAGCGCTTCGATATAGGCCGGGCGCGAGAAGATGCGCTCGGCATACTTCATCAGTGGTGCTGCCGTTTTCGACAATTCGATGCCGTAGTGGTCGAGGCGCCACAACAGCGGTGCTATGGCCACGTCGAGCATCGAGAATTCGTCGCCCAGCATGTATTTGTTTTTCAAGAACAGCGGTGCCAGCGTTGTCAGGCGATCGCGGATTTCCGAACGCGCCTTGTCGTGGTTCTTGTCGTTGCTTTTGCCGCGTTCGCTTTCGAGCACGTGCACATGGACGAACAACTCTTTTTCAAAGTTGAACAGCATCAGTCTGGCCCGTGCGCGCATCAGCGGATCCGCTGGCATCAGTTGCGGATGCGGGAAGCGCTCGTCGATATATTCGTTGATGATGTTCGACTCGTACAAGATCAATTCACGCTCTACCAGGATCGGTACCTGGCCGTAAGGATTCATCGTCGAGATATCTTCCGGCTTGTTGAACAGGTCGACATCACGCACTTCAAAGTCCATGCCTTTTTCAAACAGGACCAGTCGGCAGCGTTGCGAGAACGGGCAGGTTGTGCCCGAATAGAGAACCATCATTTTTATAGTTCCTTAGAAACAAAGGGCGTGAAGCCGCGAACGGATCACCCCAAAACGGCTGCCCGCCGATGCGGGCAACGCAGATGTTGCTTTTACTTGACTTCTTTCCAGAACGACGCATTCAGGCGCCATGCCAGGAAACAAAACAGCGACAGGAACAGCAATACCCAGACGCCGAGGCGCTTGCGTGTCGCCTGAGCTGGTTCGGCCATCCATTCCATGTAGCCCACCAGATCGGCTGTCGCGGTGTCGAATTCAAGTTTGTTCATCGTGCCTGGCGTGACTTGCTCGAAACCGACGAACTTGTGCACCATTTTGGTCGCATCGTGCGGATCTTCTTGTTCGACCATCTTGGCGTTGCGTACGCCCTGCAATTGCCACATTACGTGCGGCATCGCCACATTAGGCACGACCATGTTGTTCCATCCGGTCGGACGGGTCTCGTCCTTGTAGAAGGTACGCAGGTAAGTGTACAGGTAGTCACTGCCACTGCCGGCCGACGACGCCCGCGAGCGGGAGATCACCGACAGATCTGGTGGCACTGCACCGAACCATGCTTTCGCATCTTTCGGATTCATTGCCGTGGTCATCATGTCGCCCACTTTTTCGCCTGTAAACAACAGGTTGTTCTTGATCTGGTCTTCAGACAAACCGAGATCCGTGAGTCGATTGTAACGCATCGACGATGCCGCGTGACAATTCAGACAGTAGTTGACGAATAGTTTGGCGCCATGTTGCAGCGCTGCCATGTTGGTTGAACGGTCGGGCGCCTTGTCGAGCGGGTAGCCGCCGCCGGCCGCCAGTGCCAGTCCTGGCAACAGAGCCAGGATGGCGATCAGTTTTTTTGAAAAATTCATGTCATGTCCTTTTAGCTTGGGCTGATGTCGTCGATTAGTGCGGATGGAACGTCACGCGGGACGGCACTTTTTTGAACGTGCCCATCGCGCTCCACCATGGCATCAGCAGGAAGAAGCTAAAGTAAAACAGGGTGCACACTTGCGATATCATCGTGCGGGTATCAGTCGGCGCCTGAGTGCCAAGGTAGCCGAGCGTCAGGAACGAGATGCCGAACAGGATGTACACATATTTGTGCCAGTCAGGACGGTAGCGCATCGACTTGACTTTCGAGTAATCCAGCCAAGGCAAGAAAGCGAGGATCATGACCGATGCGCCAAACAGCACGACGCCCCAGAATTTTGCGTCCAGGATGCTAGGCAGCATGCCGATGATGGCGAGCAATGCACCTACGGCAATGGCGGCCTTGACCTTGGTCGACATGCGCGATTTGAGCCAGATGAATACGACGAAGGCTGCAACGACGCCCATCAGCACGTACATGAAGTCGGCCGTGGTGGCACGCAGCACCGAGTAGAACGGCGTGAAATACCAGGTTGGCGCGATGTGCAGCGGCGTTTTCAGCGAATCGGCCGGGATGAAGTTGTTGTACTCGAGGAAGTAGCCGCCCATTTCCGGCGCGAAGAACACGACCGAGCTGAAGATCAGCAGGAAGACCGAGACGCCGAACAAGTCATGCACCGTGTAGTAAGGATGGGAAGGAATCGAATCAACAGGGTGGCCATCGGCGCCGATGTTTTCCTTGACTTCGACGCCGTCAGGATTGCTTGAACCGACTTCGTGCAGCGCGATCAGATGTGCGGCAACCAGACCCAGCAATACCAGCGGGATCGCGATCACATGGAAAGCGAAGAAGCGGTTCAGCGTGGCATCGGATACGACGTAATCGCCGCGGATCCAAAGCGACAGGTCCGGTCCGATGAATGGAATCGCGCCAAACAGGTTGACGATCACTTGTGCGCCCCAGTACGACATCTGGCCCCATGGCAGCAAGTAGCCAAAGAAGGCTTCAGCCATCAGGCACAGGAAAATCGCGAAACCGAACAGCCAGATCAATTCACGTGGCTTGCGGTAAGAACCGTACAGCAGCGCGCGGGTCATGTGCAGGTAGATGATGATGAAGAACGCAGAAGCACCGGTCGAGTGCATGTAACGCACCAGCCAGCCCCATGGCACTTCACGCATGATGTATTCGACCGAGCCGAAGGCCAGATTGGCGTCCGGCTTGTAGTGCATCGTCAGGAAAATGCCGGTCACGATCTGCATGACCAGCACCAGCATCGCCAGCGAGCCGAAGATGTACCAGAAGTTGAGGTTCTTTGGTGCGTAATACTTGCCCCATTGATCATTCCACAGCTTGGTCAGTGGAAAACGGTCGTCGATCCAGCCTACGGCTTTTTCTGCCAGCGGCGCATCGGCCGGGAATTTCGTTTCATGGAAAGCCATGGTTATGCCTCACCTTTCTCGTCTTTGCCGATGACCAGTCTGGTATCGCTCAAATACATGTGGCGCGGCACTTGCAAATTGTCCGGCGCAGGCTTGTTCTTGAATACGCGGCCAGCCATGTCGAAGGTCGAGCCATGGCATGGGCAAAGGAAGCCGCCTTCCCAGTCGTCCGGCAGCGATGGCTGCGGGCCGGTAGTGAACTTGGCCGAAGGCGAGCAGCCCAGATGGGTGCAGATGCCGACCGCGACCAGCAATTCAGGCTTGATCGAGCGCTGTTCGTTGCGCGCATATTCGGGCGTGTATTCGTCCGGATTACGCTCGGAGTCGGCGTCTGCCAGTTTGCCTTCGGTGTTTTTCAGCGAATCAACCATTGCAGGCGTGCGCTTGACAATCCATACCGGCTTGCCGCGCCATTCGACTGTTTTCATCTCGCCTGGCAGCATGCCTGCGATGTCCACTTCTACCGGCGCACCGGCGGCTTTGGCCCTTTCTGATGGCTGAAATGTACTTACCAACGCCCCCGCAGTGGCCAAACCGACCACACTGCCTGCCGCGCACGTAGCGACTAGCAAGCCGCGTCGGCCGGAATCGACCTGCTTTTCGTTACTCATACCAACCCCAATCAGTCAAAATGCGAAATCATACGAAGCCCGAACAGTGCTTCTAACAACCTTAAATTATAAGTGAAGCGGAGAACGATTTGAAGCAAAAACGTTGCGGCTGGCCTAATTGAGGCGTTTTGTGGCGACATTTGCCTCTGAAATCCTGGTCTTGATCCCGCCCGGGGGCATGCCGGGCCGCTAAAATGATCATCATTACAATGCCGGACTGCGCCCACTTGCCGCACTCGTTTGGCGTCCGGCGCAAACGATAGTATGATCAAAATGGTTTTTTTCATAAATTCCGGCGAAGAAATCATGGCTATGCTGCAGGCGTTCAGGCAATTTGCAATGAAAGGCAATGTCGTCGATTTGGCCGTCGGTGTCATTATTGGCGCCGCATTCGGCAAAATCGTCGCTTCGCTGGTGGACGACGTGATCATGCCGCCGATCAGCATGCTGTTTGGCGGACTCGATTTTGCCAATTATTATTTGCCCTTGAATCACCAGGGTGTGCACTTGAGTCTGATCGAAGCGAAGAAGGCGGGCGCGGTGCTCGCATATGGTAATTTTCTCTCGGTTCTGATCAATTTCATCATTCTCGCCTTGATTATTTTCCAGGTGGTGCGGTTGGTCAACCGGGCGAAGCACAAGGAAGCGTTGGTCCCCGTGGTCACGCCCGAAGATATCGTTCTGTTGCGCGAGATCAGGGATGCTTTGAAAAAGTGACGTGGCCCACGACGTAATGCAGGAATAGTCTGAAGATGTGATGTTGCGCATGGTGCAACGAGCGCAGGGATGTACTGAAAAGTAATGCAATAACAGGGCCGTCGCGGCGGACCCTGCCATGTTTTTTTTATTGATAAAATGTTTATGCGACAACTCTGGTTATTGTTTGCCCAATCGGTGACGGTCGTGCTGGCACTGTATTTCGTCTATGTTTCTACCAGCCCCGAGTGGGGCGGGCGGATCGCGCAGCGCATGCCGCCTGCCAGCACTGCCAGCGCTCCCGCCACGTTGCCCGGCGCCGGACTGCCGGTGCCGGGCTCTTACCGGGACGCGGCCGGGCGCGCGATGCCCGCCGTCGTCAATATTCTGACCAGCCAGACACCCCAGCGCGCCAATAATGCACTGCTGCGCGATCCGTTTTTCAAGCGCTTTTTTGAACGTCACGGCGAGCAGGAAAAAGGACAGGCGAGTCTGGGTTCGGGCGTCATCGTCAGTGCCGATGGTTATATCCTGACCAATAATCATGTCGTCGAATCGGCCGATGAAATCGAGGTGGTGCTCGCTGATGGCCGCAGGGGGCCGGCCAAGGTGGTCGGACTTGACCCGGAAACCGATCTGGCCGTCATCAGGGTCAACCTGGGTCAGTTGCCGGTGATGGCGCTGGGCCAGATCGATGAGGCGCGCGTCGGCGATGTGGTGCTGGCGATCGGCAATCCGTTCGGCGTCGGCCAGACCGTGACGATGGGTATCATTTCTGCGCTGGGGCGCAACAACTTGCATATCAATCATTTCGAGAATTTCATCCAGACCGATGCGGCGATCAATTTCGGCAATTCGGGTGGCGCACTGATCGATGTGCACGGCAACATGCTCGGCATCAATTCGGCGATTTACTCGCAGAGCGGCGGCTCGGTCGGCATCGGGTTTGCGATTCCGGTCTCGACTGCGAAGTCGGTGATGGACGCGATCATCAAGTCCGGCCACGTGGTGCGCGGCTGGATCGGCGTCGAGTCGCAGGAAATCACGCCAGAACTGGCCGACAGTTTTGGCTTGAGCAAGCGCAGCGGTGCCATCATCGCCGGCGTGATCAGAAACGGGCCAGCCGATCATGGTGGCATGAAGCCGGGCGACATATTGCTGACAGTGGCTGGCAATCCGGTGGCCGATACCAACGCCATGCTCAATCTGATTGCCCAGCTGCAACCCAACCAAAAAACGACGATGACGGTGCTGCGCAAGGGCAGCGTCATCTCGCTCGATATCATGGTCAGCAAGCGACCATGATCCGGACTATGATCATGGCCAGCAAGCGACCATGATCCAGACTATGATCATGATCCAACGTTAACCCGGCCCAGGAATAAATACATGCATTTGCGCGATCTGACACAGTTCCTGGGGGAGCTGAGAGACAATAACAACCGGCCATGGTTTGCGATGAACAAGCCGCGCTACGATATCTTGCGCGCCGAGTTTCTCGATGTCGTCACCGAGCTGATCGCCGAGTTGGGCCGATTTGACCCTTTGGTACGCCATTGCAATCCGAAAAAGGCGCTGTTTCGGATCAACCGCGATATCCGGTTCGGGCATGACAAGCGACCGTACAAGACGCGTTTTTCGGCCGCCATCGTGCCCAACGACTTGCGGCGTCCGAGCGTGGCGGGCGGGCCTGCGTATTACTTGCAAATTGGCGGCGACGGCAAACTGCTGTTCGGCGCCGGTGAACATATGCCGCCGCCGGAGCGCTTGCGCGCGATCCGTACGCAGATGGTGAGTGATGCCGCCGGTTTTTCGACGGTCCTGAAAAGTCGCAAGCTGGTTCGTACTTTCGGCGCTTTGCAAGATGAAAGCAAGCTGTTGCGTCCTCCGAGGGGGTTCGATGCTGGCGCCGAGCACATCGAATCGATCAAGCTCAAGAGTTTTTTTGTGGTGACCGAAGTCGGCTTGGCAATGGATGCACCCGAACGGCTGGTGCCCGATCTGGCGGACGGGCTGCGCGATGCCTTTGCGCTGGTCGGTTGGTTGCGTGCGGTTGACGGCGATGTGGATCGCGGGTTCGACAATGGGTTTGACAACGGGTTGGACAAGAAGGCCACTTCGATAGCATGACTTTTTAAGGAGCAGCACGATGGCCTTGCCCCATGCAGCGTCCGGCGACGTGATCGCGGTTCAGCGCGGTGCCGACGATTTTTCGCGTTTTTCATCGATTGCGCTGGCCAAGACCAATGAGCTGGAACTGATCCGGCTGGTACTGCCAAAGGGAAAGACCATGCCCGAGCACCACGTGCCCGGAGAACTCACGTTGTTGTGCCTGCAAGGCGAGATCGTCGTCGATATGCACGGTACGATCCGCACGCTGCACGCCGGCGAAATGCTGTATCTGTTCGGTGGCCAGGCCCATGCGCTGCGCGCCGAGCAAGATGCGCTGGCGCTGCTGACGATCCTGCTGGTCTAGCGTCAGCGTCCAGGCTGACTTCGGGTCAGCATCGGCGCCAGGATGAACACTTGTCAGGCCGTCTCTTCGCGCGGATCGCGCGCGAGCAGACTCGTTAGCAGGTCTTGCGGCGTATCGCCGTCGAACAGCACGCCGGCCACGCCATTGGTGATCGGCATGTCGACGCCCAGCGTGCGCGCCAGTTCGCGCACGGCTTTCGCGCACGGCACGCCTTCGGCCACATGGCCCAGTTCGGCCACGATGGATGCCAGTGGCTTGCCCTGGCCCAGACCCAGACCGACCCGGCGGTTGCGCGACAGGTCGCCAGTGCAGGTCAGGATCAGGTCGCCGATGCCGGTCAGTCCCATGAAGGTTTCGGTCTGGCCGCCCAAAGCACTGCCCAGGCGCGTGATTTCGGCCAGGCCGCGCGTGATCAACGCTGCGCGCGCGTTCAAGCCCAAGCCCATGCCGTCGGCGATGCCGGTCGCAATTGCCAGCACGTTCTTGACCGCGCCGCCGACCTCCACGCCGATCAGGTCGACGCTGGAATACACCCGGATGTTGCCGCCATGCACAGCAGCGACAACGTGCTCGCACAATTGCACCGAGTTTGACGCTATCGTCAGTGCGCAAGGCAAGCCGCGCGCCACTTCCTGCGCAAACGAAGGCCCCGACAGGGCGCCGCCAGTGACGGTGTCGCCCAGCACCTGTTCGACGACCTGGTGCGGCAGCAATCCGGTGCCGTTTTCAAATCCCTTGCACAGCCAGATGATGTTCGAAATCGGACGCCCCTTCAGGCGCTGCAGCAACGGGCGTAATCCGGCCACCGGGCAAGCAGCAATCAGCAGGGCGCCAGTACCTTGCGCATGGGCCAGCGCCGCGTCGAAGTCGGCGCTGACGGCCAGTTCGGGCGGCAGCGTGGCACCTGGCAGGTAGGCGGTGTTTTCGCGTTGCGCCGCCATGCTCTGCATCAGCGCATCATTACGGCCCCACAGCAGCACCTGATTGCGCTGCGCCAGAGCGATTGCCAGCGCAGTGCCCCAGGCGCCGGCGCCCAGCACGGTAATATGCGGTGCGGCAGGGAGGGTCGTATTTTCGGGGGAGTCTTGCATGCGTCCTCGGAGGTAAAGAAAATGACGGCGAGTTGCGCCGCAGCCAAAAAATGTACGTCCGTACAATGGTAAAACGGTATCAGTTTGCCGCTGCCTCAGCCGTCAATTCCCCGGACATCGGTCGTTCTGACGTAGCCGCTCAGTGCGTCCTTGTGGCGGACCCTGGTCCAGCCTGCGCTGACCGATTCGGTCGCTTCCAGTACCAGGTTTTTTTCTGCGATGAAGCCAGCAGCGGCGGCGTCATCCGCCGTCGCGCGCACCTTCAGGCCGGACACGCCCACGCTCACGTTTTGCTTGTTGCTCAGTGTGTCGAGCCGGGTCCAGGCCAGGTCGCCGTTGACGTCGCGCACCTGCGCGCCTTGACCCAGTCGCCGTATGCTAGCATCACTTCGAGCGGCATAGCACGCGGTGCGACAAACAATCTGGCACTTTTGACAGATGGCATGTCATACAAAACGATCGGAACGATGCCGACCGTTTTGAAGCCCTGCGCTTGGCAGGTCGCCGCCAGCAGCAATAGCATGGCGCTTGCGATCACATGCGCCATTGCCGTGAAACTTGCTGTGGATTTAGTGCGTCGTTGTACCGTCGACGGGTGCCGATGCTGGCACAGCAGCAGCGGCAGCAGCAGCGTCGGCGGTGGCTTGCAGGCGTTGCTGGTAAAACACTTCGAAGTTGATTTCAGCCAGGTGCACTGGCGGAAAGCCGGCGCGCGTGATCACGTCAGCGATATTGGCGCGCAAATACGGATAGACGATATTCGGGCAACCGATGCCCAGCAATGGGTCGAGTTGATCGGCCGGGATGTTGCGTGCTTCGAAAATGCCCGCTTGCTTGCCTTCTACCAGAAATGCCACTTTGTCATTGATCTTGGCGGTCACGGTGATCGTCACTGTCGATTCGAAGATGCCTTCGGCCAGTGGCTCTGCGCTGACGTCGAGCGCTACTTCGATTGCAGGCGCTTCTTGTTCGAGAAAAATGGAAGGGGAATTGGGTTGTTCCAGCGACATGTCTTTCAGGTAGACGCGTTGGATTTGAAATACGGCTTGCAGGTTTTCATCAGACATGGAGCACTTTCGTTGAAAGGGAAAGGAGCGGCCTTAGCCGTTCGGAATGGAATGCCTATCGGTGCTTGTATCAAGCACCGTGGCAATTGTATCAAACCCTGGTATTGGCGCCGCTGCCCGGCATTTAGCCTTTGAGCAGAGGATCCAGGGCGCCGGCCTGGTCGAGTGCATGCAATTCGTCAAAGCCACCGACGTGGGTAGCGCCGATGTAAATTTGCGGTACCGTGCGGCGACCGGTCTTTTGCATCATCAGCACGCGTTGTTCCGGATCGAGGTCGACGCGAATCTTTTCGATGTTGGTCACGCCTTTGGCTTCGAGCAAGCGTTCGGCGCGTACGCAATATGGGCACACGGCGGTGCTGTAAAGAATGACATGAGCGGTCATTTGCTTCCTTTGTTGAGACTAATGGGATTGGCTGCTGCGGTCGGTGCGTTGCCTTTGGTTACCGGCAAACCGGCGCTTTGCCAAGCGTTGATGCCACCGTCGAGGCAGACGACATCTTCAAAGCCGGCCTTTTGCAGTACGCTGGCGGCCGAGGCCGAGCGGGTGCCGGAGGCGCAGATGACGACGATGCTCCTGGTCTTGATCTTGCCCAGTTCGGCGATGCGTTTCGAGACATCGGCAAGCGGAATATTTTTCGCATCGCGCAGGTGGCTGGCGTCGAATTCGGCGCTGCTGCGCACGTCGAGCAGCGTGCTTTTCCCCCGGTTGATCAACTGCGTCACCTCCAGCGGCGAGGCGCGTTTGCCGCGCGTTGTCAGCACTGGCCAGAGCAGCGCGCCGCCGGACAGCACAACGATGCTGAACAGAAAAATGTGGTCGATAATGAATTTCACATGGGTCCAATGGTTTAAGTCAATCCGCGCATTATAAAATAGAAGCAGGAAGAGTTCTTTGCTTACTTGTTTTTGGTCCTTGCCGACGCGTGATCGATACGTCAAAGGCCAGCGCTATCATCATAATCCCCTGTTGAAAGATATTTATGTACAAAATCGTTTTCATGCGCCACGGCGAATCCACCTGGAATCTGGACAACCGCTTTACCGGCTGGACCGATGTCGATCTGACCGAAAAAGGCTGCATCGAAGCGCGGCACGCGGGCCGGGTCTTGAATGACGCGGGCTTCAGCTTCGATCTGGCCTACACGTCGGTGCTCAAGCGCGCAATCCGCACGCTGTGGTTGTCGCTCGACGAGATGGATCTGATGTGGCTGCCGATCAAACATGACTGGCGCCTGAACGAGCGCCATTATGGCGCGCTGCAAGGGTTGGACAAAGCTGAAACAGCCGCCAAGTACGGCGATGACCAAGTGCTGGTCTGGCGCCGTAGCTACGACACGCCGCCGCCGCCGCTGGCAGAGGACGATGCGCGCACCTCGTTCGGTGATCCGCGTTACGCCGGTTTGCCGGGCACCGTCATTCCGTTGACCGAATGCCTGAAAGATACCGTGGCGCGTGTGATGCCAGTGTGGGAGGACGACATCGCACCAGCCATTCGCGCCGGCAAGAAAATCATCATCTCGGCGCACGGCAATAGTTTGCGCGCGTTGATCAAGATGCTCGATGGCATCAGCGATGCCGACATCGTCGGCTTGAACATCCCGAACGGCCAGCCGCTGGTGTACGAACTCGATGCCGACCTGAAGCCAATTCGCCATTACTATCTGGGCGATGCGGCAGCGGTCGCGGCAGCGATGCAAGCGGTGGCCAACCAGGGAAAGGCAAAGTAAACTGTCTTACTTTCGGGTCGAACCCGCTTTCCTTTCAAGCCGCGCGCGCCCGTTAATTGCGGCGTTGTGTTCGTTGATGTGGCTGTTGAGCGTTTCCCTGGCGCATGCCGCGCCGGCGACCGAACGCAGCCAGCAAAAAACCGAAGCCGAAGCGCAACGTGCCGGCTTGCAGCAAAAGCTGACGACCCTGATGCGCGACATTCGCCGCACCGAGAGCGCCAAAGAGGACGTCAGGGCGACCCTGGCCGAGTCGGAGGAGGCGATTTCGAATGCCAACCGATTGCTGCGCGAACTCGCTGAGGAGCAAAAGCAGATCGGTCTCAAGCTGGATCAATTGGCGATCGAGCGCAAGCAGCTCAATCACACGGTCGATGAGCAACAGAAACAGCTGGCCATATTGCTGCGAGAGCATTATGTGGCCGGCACTGAAGACAGGATCAAGTTGTTATTGTCCGGCGATAATCCGAACCGCATCAACCGCGACTTGCAAATGCTCACTTACGTGTCGCAGGCGCAGGCGCGTTTTCTGGACGCGCTGCGCGCCAATTTGCGGGCCACCGAGATCAACGAGCAGCAAGCGCAAAAAGGCAAGGACGAGCTCGATGAAGTTGCGCTCGAAGAGCATCAGCAAAAGAGCGTGCTGGAGCAGGAAAAAAAGCGCCGCGCCGCGTTGCTGGCCTCGCTGTCGGGACGCCTGGTGGCGCAGCGCAAGGAAGCTAGTAATGTGGTGCGCGACGAGCAGCGCATGGCGGCGCTGGTCGACAAGCTGGGCCAACTGATCAAGGAGCAGGCCGCTGCTGCAGCGGCGGCCAAACTGCGCCAGGAGCGGCTGGCGCAAGCGAGGGCAGCGGCCGCAGCGCGCGCCATGGCAGCGCAGGCGGAAGCCGCCCGGGTCGAGTCAGTCAGGCAGGCGCGGGTGGCGCGCGCCAAAGAGCAGGTCGAGCGCGCCCGTCTGGCCCGCGAAAAAGGCAAGGTCCCGCCGCCGTTCAAGCCGGAGCCGATCGACGCCGACGAACCGCGCATCGCGCAAAAGCGGCCTGAACCGCCGCCGCCGCCGGAGCCTGCCTTGCCGGCAGCAGAACCGGTGGTGATGCCACCGGCGCCACCGGACGGCGCTTTTGCCGCGCTGCGTGGCAAGTTGCGCGCGCCGGTGGCGGGCCAGCTGGTATCCAGATTCGGCAGCCAGCGCGGCGATGGCCCGAGCTGGAAAGGCATTTTCATTCGCGCCACAGAAGGAACCGACATCAAGGCGGTGGCCGCCGGACGGGTCGTTTTTTCCGAATGGATGCGCGGTTTTGGCAATCTGATCATCGTCGATCATGGCGGCCAGTACATGAGCATCTATGGTAATAATCAGGCGTTGCTCAAGCGCGCCGGTGCCGTCGTCAAGGGCGGCGAAGCGATTGCCAGCGCCGGTAACAGCGGCGGCAATAAGGAATCGGGTTTATACTTTGAACTTCGGCACGAGGGCAGCGCGTTTGATCCGGCAAGCTGGATCAAGTTCTAGCCAATTGTTCTTTTTAGGTCGTTTGTTGGACATTTTTTGTTGGTCATTTCAACGCAGGTGGATTCGGATAAAGCATGGTTATCAAAGCAAAGAACATGGTCCTGATCGGCCTGGGCATGGCCGCTGGCATCGCCGGGTCGCTGCAGTATTCGGCGCTCGCGCAAAAAATAGCGGGCGCGCCGCTGCCGCTGGCACAATTGCGCCAGTTGTCAGACGTGTTCGGCTTGATCAAGTCCGATTACGTCGAGCCGGTAGAGGGCAAGAAATTGCTGAGCGAAGCGATCGCGGGCATGGTCGCTTCGCTCGACCCGCATTCGGTCTACCTGGACAAGAAATCCTATGCCGAAATGCGCGAATCGATGCTGGGCAAGTTTGTCGGCATCGGCATCGAAGTGGGCATGGAGGACGGTTACCTGAAGGTGGTGGCACCGATCGAGGATTCTCCGGCTGCCAGGGCCGGCATTCAGGCTGGCGACTTGATCACGCGGCTCGACCGCTTTCCGATGCGCGGCTTGTCGTTGGATGATGCGATCAAGAAAATGCGCGGCGAACCGAAAAGCAAGATCACGCTGACCATTGCGCGCAAAGGGGAAGAGCAGCCCCTGTTGTTGACGATCGTGCGTGAAGAAATCCGCATGCAAAGCGTCAAGGCGAAGATGATCGCGCCGGGCTATGCATGGCTGCGCATTGCGCAATTCCAGGCTCCGACGCTGGCCGACATGGCGTCCAAGATCAATGCGCTGTACCTTGAAGACCCGCAGCTCAAGGGTCTGGTGCTGGACTTGCGCAATGATCCCGGTGGCGTGCTGCAAGGCGCGGTTGGCGTCGCGGCAGCCTTTCTGCCGAAAGATGCCGCGATCGTATCGACCAATGGCCAGTTGCCCAATTCGAAACAGATTTTCTACGGTCGGCGCGAATTCTACGAAGGCCTCACGCGCGGCGATGCGCTGGCGAACCTGCCCGCGGCGCTGAAAACGGTGCCGCTGGTGGTGCTGGTCAATGCCGGATCGGCCTCGGCTTCCGAAATCGTGGCCGGCGCGCTGCAAGACTACAAGCGCGCGACGATCATCGGCACCCAGACTTTCGGTAAGGGGTCGGTTCAGACCTTGCGTCAGCTGACCCCCGACACGGCGATCAAGCTGACCACGGCGCGCTATTACACGCCGCATGGGCGCTCGATTCAGGCGCGTGGCATCGTACCCGATCTGATGGTCGACGAAACGGCCGACGGCGATGGATTGAACAGCTTGCGCATACGCGAAGCTGATTTGCAAAACCATCTGGGCACTGACAAAGAGCGCAGGCCTGAAGCGGTTGCCAAAAAAATCGATGCGCAACCTGGCGCGCCGGCGGCGCAGCCAAAGAAAGTTGCGCGGCTGATCTATGGCAGCAGCGACGATTTCCAGCTGGCCCAGGCCCTGAATCATTTCAGGGGCCTGCCGGTCACGCTGTCCAAGGTGGTTGCCACGCCCGAAAAAAAGGATGACGGCAGCGCATTGGAGGCTGCGCCGCAGGTCAAATCTGATGCCCCGTCGTCGGCCGTGACGCCTGTCGGCAAATGATGAGCGGCGATTGCGGGCGCTGGCAATCCCTTGGGTGCAAGCCCGGTTTTGCCACCTTATCGGGCCATCAATGGAGATGAACGACCAGCAACTACTGCGCTATTCGCGCCATATTTTGCTCGATGAAATCGGCATCGAAGGCCAGCAAAAGCTGCTCGCAGCGCATGCGCTGGTGATCGGTGCTGGTGGTCTGGGTTCGCCTGCGGCGCTGTATCTGGCATCGGCCGGCGTCGGCCGTATCACGCTGGTCGACGACGACACGGTCGACCTGACCAATTTGCAGCGCCAGATCGCGCACACGACCGATCGTATCGGCCAGCGCAAGGCTGAGTCGGCCCGTGACGCCATGCACCAGATCAATCCTGAGATCGACATCGTCGCGCTGGCCGAGCGCGCAAGCGAGGACCGTTTGTTCGAGCTGGTCCAGAGCGCCAGTGTGGTGCTCGATTGCAGCGACAATTTTGCGACCCGCCATGCGGTGAACCGGGCTTGCGTGCGGCACAAGGTGCCGCTGGTGTCGGGCGCGGTGATCCGCTTCGACGGCCAGGTCAGCGTGTTCGACCAACGCAAGGGCGACATGCCCTGCTATTGCTGTCTGTTTCCCGAAGATTTGCCGTTTGAAGATGTTGCCTGTTCCAGCATGGGGGTGTTTGCACCGCTCGTTGGCGTGGTCGGCGCGATGCAGGCTGCCGAAGCATTGAAGCTGGTGATGGGCATTGGCGCCTCGCTGGCCGGGCGCTTGCTGCTGTTGGATGGCATCCACATGGAGTGGACCAGCATCGGTGTCGCGCGCAACCCGACTTGTCCGGTTTGCTGCGCGCACGAATAGGCCATTCGACGCAATTTTTGTGCATTGCAACGATTCGGCCTTATACTCTGTAGCCACCAGCCACCAATTTACCCCTTTCTTATGCAAAAAGCAGCACACGCTACAATTTTCCGACGCATGGCGCGCGGCTTTACGCTCATCGAAATCATGGTCGTCGTCGTCATCATGGGCATACTGGCATCGCTGGTGGTGCCGAAGCTGATCAGCCGCACCGGTGAGTCGAGAGTGGCGGCCGCGCGGGTTGACATTTCGACCGTGATGCAAGCGCTGAAGCTGTACAAGCTCGACAATCAACGCTATCCGACCACCGAGCAAGGCTTGCAGGCGCTGATCGCCAAGCCGACCACCGGCCCGGCGGCCAATGGCTGGAAGAGTGGCGGTTATCTCGACAAGCTGCCCAAGGATCCGTGGGGCAGCCCTTACCAATATCTGTCGCCCGGCATCAAGGGCGAGATCGACGTGTTCTCGCTGGGCGCCGACGGTCAGCCCGGCGGCGGCGGCGACGATACCGATATCGGTTCGTGGGATATCTAGATCGCGTCCTTCCAGCCATGAGGCCAGCAATCCGTTTGCAGCGCCAGCGCGGCTTTACGCTGATCGAATTGCTGGTCGTGATGGCGATCATCGGCGTCACGCTGGGCCTGGTGTCGCTGAACGCGATTCCCAGCCAACAACAAACGCTTGAAAAAGAAGCGCAGCGTATCGCGTTGCTGCTGCAACTGGCCCGCGACGAAGCCATTGTGCGCAGCCGCCAGGTCGCTTTCGAAGCCGACCCTGAGCGCTACCGCTTTCTGGTGCTCAATGAAAAACAATGGCAACTGGTGACGCGCGACGACTTGCTGCGCGAGCGCGCATTCAAGCCGGCGCCGATGCTGCTGACGATGGACCCGCCATCGGTCGCGATCGCCAACGGTGACGCTTTCCGCATCATCTTCGGGCGCGAACCGGTTGACAAACCCTTCCTGCTGACGCTCTCCAGCGGTGCTGCCAGCATAGCGATCCGGGCCGATGGCATCGGTCATTTTTATGTGGAATAAGCCTGCGCACTTTTTCTCCATCGGACCTGGCAGCCTGGGTCCGCGTTGGTCGTCCCTTTTTTGCGGAGTGAACCTGTTGATTGTTGCTTTTTATTCATCGCCCCAGGCAGCTTGTGCATGGGTTCGTCGTCCTTTCCTGGTGCAATGATGGGCATGCGGAATTTTTTGTCTGCCGGATCCGGCCGCATGGCCCCGGCTTCTTGCCGCAATGCGCGCGGCTTCACGCTGCTTGAAGTGCTCGTTGCGTTGGTCATCGTCGGCACCGCTCTGGGGGCATCGCTGCGCGCGGTCGGCAGTCTGACCCAGAACAGTAATGGCTTGCGCAGCGCGATGATGGCCACCTGGTCGGCCGAAAACCGGCTGGTGCAGGTGCGGCTGAACCAGCAATTTCCGACTATCGGCAAGCGCTCGTTCGACTGCCCGCAAGGCGATCTGGCGCTGATTTGCGCTGAAGAAGTCCTGGTCACGCAAAATCCCTTTTTGCGGCGCGTCGAGGTGACCGTGTTCGAGAGTGCAAATCTTGACCGCCGCATCATCAAGTTGTCGCAAGTCGTGCTCAACGAGCCTTACCGATGAAGCGGCCACAGGTACGCGCGCGCGCGGGCTTTACGCTGATCGAGTTGCTGGTCGCGATCAGCATCCTGGCCATTGTCGCCGTACTGGGCTGGCGTGGTCTGGATGGCATTGTGCGTGCGCGACTGGCGCTGACAGAGCAGATGGAGCAAACCCGCGGCATGCAACTTGCGTTTGCGCAGATGCAAAGCGATGCCGAACATCTGGCCGACCGGGCATTGCTGCGCCAGCGCCCGAACTTGCTGGCCGAGGATGGCCGGCTGACACTGGTGCGCACCGTGCTGGCTGAAAATCAACCGTCGCAAATCGAAGTCGTTGCCTACCGTTTGATCGATGGCAAGTTGACGCGGCGCGAATCGAACGCCACGCGCGATCTGATCGTGCTCGATGCGCTGTGGCAAGCCGCGCTGGGCGATACCGATACCAGCGCCCGCGTATTGCTCCAGAGCGGTGTTACGCAAATGACGCTGCGCACGTGGCAAAACAGCGAATGGCGCATCGCGACCGGTGCCGCGCCGGTGCAGTCGAACACGGAGCAAGACAGGCCGGCGGCACTCACTGCTGCAGCTCCGCCTGCCAGCGGCCTCGAAGTGGCGTTGCGCTTGCAAGATCAGCAAGCGGCGATGGTGAAAGTCTTCTTTTTGGGTCCACTATGAATCCACCAGCGATGCGCCAGCGTATACAACCATGCAGGGCGCGGCGCCAGCGCGGTGTCGCCGTCATCACGGCACTGCTGCTGACGACGCTGGCCGTGACGATCGTGTCCAGCCTGTTTTGGCAACAGCAAGTTCAGGTACGCTCGATGGAAAACCAGCGCTTGCATTTGCAAACCAAGTGGATCTTGCGCGGCGTGCTTGATTTCGGACGGCTGATTCTGACGACGTCCTCGACTGATGCCCGCGGTCTGACCACGCTGGACGGCGTCTGGGCTACGCCGCTGGCAGAAACCCGGCTCGACGATTTTGTCGAACGCGAACGGGTGGCAGGCGACCAGGGTGGTCCCACAATGGCAGGCCAG
>JBLHNV010000007.1:0-25778 GCA_047623125.1 Janthinobacterium sp.
GCATGCGGCGCCCTTAGGTTCGACCGGGCGGCGCCGAAACGCTATAATCGACGATGATGAATGCCTCAAACACGAATGCCCTAGCCACGATGCCGCGCGCGATACTCGCGCTGCCCGATCAATTGATTTCGCAGATCGCCGCCGGCGAGGTGGTTGAACGCCCGTCCGCCGTGGTCAAGGAATTACTGGAAAACGCGCTCGATTCGGGCGCAACCCAGATCACGCTGCGTCTGGAGGAAGGTGGCGTCAAGCGCATCGCCATCACCGACAACGGTTGCGGCATCGCGCACGGGCAACTGGTGCTGGCGCTGGCGCGCCATGCGACATCCAAAATCGCATCGCTGAACGACCTGGAACATGTCGCCACGCTGGGCTTTCGTGGCGAGGCGCTGGCGTCGATCGCCTCGGTCGCCATCGTCACACTGACGTCGCGCACGGCCGATGCCGCGCATGCATGGCAAATCGCAGGCACGCATGATGGCGCCGGTCCGACGCCATCGTCGGGCGCGCACGGAACCACGATTGAAGTCCAGGACTTGTATTTCAACACGCCGGCGCGGCGCAAATTTCTCAAATCGGAACAAACCGAATTCGGCCACTGCGCCGAAGTCGTGCGCCGCATCGCCCTGGCGCGGCCCGACGTGTCGTTTTCGCTGACGCACAACGGCCGCGTCGTCGATCACTGGAACATCAGCGAACTGGCCAAGCGCAGCGCCCACATCCTCGGCGACGGCTTCGCGCAAGCGCGCCTCGCGCTCGACGAGTCGGCCGGCCCGCTGCGCGTGCATGGCTATGCCGGCTTGCCGACCGCATCCAAGGCGCGCGCCGATGGCCAGTTTTTCTACGTCAACGGCCGCTTCGTGCGCGACAAATTATTGATGCATGCGGTGCG
Organism: Janthinobacterium sp.; assembly: GCA_047623125.1. Taxonomy (GTDB): domain Bacteria; phylum Pseudomonadota; class Gammaproteobacteria; order Burkholderiales; family Burkholderiaceae_D; genus Janthinobacterium. The sequence continues at coordinate 893 of JBLHNV010000007.1, forward strand.
CGCAGCGTACCAGGACGTGCTGCATGGCGACCGATTTCCATCGTACGTGCTGGCACTGGAGCTGGACCCGGCACTGGTCGACGTTAACGTACACCCATCGAAAATTGAAGTGCGCTTTCGCGACAGCCGCGCCGTCCACCAGTTTGTCTTTCACGCGGTGCAGCGCGCACTGGCGCAGACTTCGGCCACCGCGTTCGGCAGCACGCCGGCGCCGCTGCCGGCCGGCGCCGCCACCCTTGCAACAGGCAGCGCAACTGGCAGTGAAAACGTCGGTTGGCGCCGCGAGCCTACGCAAAGCGCATTCCCGGCGCAGTTTTCATCCGACGCGCAGCAACCCTACGCAGCCGCATTTGCTGGTGGCCCGTTAGCGAGGCCCGTCGGCGTGGCACAAAGCAGCGCTAGCTACGGCGCGCTGTTCGCGCAAACACCGGCGCAGCAGCAAACACCGGCCCATCCTTACAGCGCGTCGCCGGCGGCTTTGGCGCAAGAAGAATACCCGCTCGGCTTCGCGCTGGCGCAACTGCACGGCATCTACATTCTGGCCCAAAATGCAAAGGGGCTGGTGCTGGTCGACATGCACGCCGCACATGAACGCATTTTGTACGAACAATTGAAGAGCGCGCTTGAAGCCCAGGCCGCGGGCCAGCAAATGCAGGTACAAGCGTTGCTGATTCCCGTTACCTTCCATGCCGACGCCGTCGAAGTGTCCACCGCGCAGGAAAACGGCGACACCTTGATTGCGCTCGGTTTTGATATCGCAGCACTGTCGCCGACCACGCTGGCGGTGCGTTCGGTGCCGACCTTGCTCAAAAACGCCGACGCCCAGACGCTGGCGCGCGATGTATTGCGCGACGTGCGCGAATTCGGCGGTTCGCGCGTGCTGATCGAGCGCCAGAACGAACTGCTGGGCACGCTTGCCTGCCACACGGCGGTGCGCGCCAACCGCATGCTGTCGACGCCGGAAATGAATGCACTGCTGCGCCAGATGGAAGGCACCGAGCGCGCCGACCAATGCAACCACGGCCGCCCGACCTGGGTCCAGATCGACATAGCCGCGCTCGACAAGCTGTTCCTGCGCGGCCAATGACGACGCTGCACACACCTGTGACCAACTTGCCGCTGGCGGTGGCGATCATGGGTCCGACCGCCTCCGGCAAGACGGCCGCCGCGTTAGCGATCGCGCGCGAAATCCCGTCTGAAATCATTTCAGTCGATTCGGCGCTGGTATACCGCAGCATGGACATCGGCACCGCCAAGCCAACCCTGGCCGAACGCGCCAGCGCGGTGCACCACCTGATCGACATCATCGACCCGCTCGATGCCTACTCGGTCGCCCAGTTCCGCGCCAGCGCACTGCGTCTGGTGGCCGACATCACCAGCCGCGGCAAACTGCCGCTGCTGGTCGGCGGCACGATGCTGTACTTCAAAGGCTTGTCCGATGGCTTGGATGAGCTGCCCGCAGCCGACCCGGTGCTGCGCGCCGAACTGGAGCTTGACGCAGCGCGCCTGGGCTGGCCGGCGCTGCACGCGCGCTTGCAAACACTGGACCCGGTCACCTGGGCGCGACTGGCGCCCAACGATGCGCAGCGCATCGGGCGCGCACTGGAAATCATCGCCATCAGCGGCAAGCCAATGTCGGCCCTGCTGGCGCTGCGGGAAAAAACCGTGCTGCCGTTCGAATTAAGGTCCTTCGCGCTGGAACCGGGCGACCGGGCCGTGCTGCATCAGCGCATCGCCACCCGTTTCAACGCAATGCTGGAAGGCAGCACCGATGACGACCATGGCGGCGGGCTGATCGCCGAAGTGCGCAAACTGCGCGCGCGCGGCGATTTGCACCCGGGCTTGCCATCGATGCGCTGCGTCGGCTACCGCCAAGCCTGGCAATACCTCGATGGTGACATCGACTTTGCCACATTGCGCGACACCGGCATCATCGCCACCCGCCAGTTGGCCAAACGCCAGCTGACCTGGCTGCGCTCCATGCCGCACCGCATCGTCATCGATTGCCTGCAAACAGACCCGGCCGCGCTGATGCTGAGCGAACTGAAAGCCAAACGGCAGCTACCTGGTTAAAAAAATGCAATAAATTCAGTCACGGCCTTGACAAGAAAAACCATAGATTACATAATACGCGCCTGTTGGGTGATATAGCTCAGTTGGTTAGAGCACAGCATTCATAATGCTGGGGTCGGTGGTTCAAGTCCACCTATCACCACCAAAAATTGCATAAGCCGTTGATTCGAAAGGATCAGCGGCTTTTTGCTGTGCGCTGCGCCGCTTGGTGCGGCACATGACAGGTCCATTCTTGATACCATTCCGGCACGGCAGCCTCTATTACTTTCGATGGCGAGTTCCCCAGGCAGCGCAAAGCCTCATCGGCAAGCGCGTTCTGGTGCGCTCGCTCACAGCAAGCGAGCGCCGTCTGGCCGTTGTTCGAAGTCGGGCACACATCAGCCTTTGGGACGGATCCTGATGCGGCAATCCCCCCACAAAAAAAATGCAATCAACAGTAAAATTTTCTTAATGCAATTTGAGGATTTTTTACATGAAGACAGCGCGTTTTACCGACAGCGAGATCATGCAAATTTTGAAGCTGGCAGAAGCTGGCAGCCCTGTACCTGAACTGTGCCGTGAGCATGGCATGAGCACGGCGACGTTTTACAAGTGGCGCGCCAAATTCGGTGGCATGGATGCGTCCCTGATGTCGCGAATGAAGGCGCTTGAAGACGAGAACCGGCGCCTGAAAAAAATGGTTGCCGAGGAACGGCTGAAAGCCGAGATCGTGACGGAGGCGCTGTCAAAAAAGTGGTAGCGCCATCCCAGCGAAGAACAATGGCGCAGTGGTCCGTGGCAAACCGATTGGTCACGATTCGCGTGGCATGCAAGGCGTTTGGCATCAGTCAGACTTGTTACTGATATTGCGCCAAATGATCATCAGAGAATGTACTCATCGCCGATTGGCTGGTACGCCTGACGACAAGTTAGCGCAACTGGGGCTTCGGTCTGTGTTTCATGTATCTACGCAACGTGAAAGGCTTCAAATGGAACCACAAACGTGTCTACAGGATTTACCGCGAGTTAGAGCTGAACCTACGCATCAAGCCGCGCCAGCGGCTCTTGCGCGACGTGCCGCTGGCGTTGGCAGTGCCGGCCAACATCAATGAAATGTGGTCAATGGATTTCATGCATGATCAACTTGCAGACGGACGCAGTATCCGTTTGTTCAATGTGAGCGACGATTTCAACCAGGAAGAGCTTGCCATCGAAGTCGATTTTTCGCTGCCATCGGAACGGGTGATCCGATCGCTGGACCAAGTCATCGAATGGCGCGGCGCTCCCAAAGCCATCCGTTGTGATAGCGGTCCTGAATATATCCGCGCAGTGACGCAGGCGTGGGCTGCCAAGCGTGGCATCAGGATTGATTTCATTTAGCCTGGCAATCCGCAGCAGAACGCCTGCGTCGAACGCCACAACCGGACCGTGCGTTACGACTGGCTGGCCCATCATCTGTTTGAATCGATTACCGAAGTGCAAATTTTGCCTCCAGTTGGCTATGGATTTACAATCATGACCGGCCCCACATGGGCTTGGCCGGCATCACGCCAAAGCAGAAATTGATGCTGGCCGCGTAACCTCTACTTTTACCGCTTCTTATAAAAAAGGGGGGGATTACCGCGGCAGAAACAGTCCATCTGTGGAGTATCGGGCTCTGGAGCGGCGTCGTCACCGTCTCCGGAGGGCAGGTGCTGGGCACGACAGCGCGCGACAAACTGAACATCGATGACGGTCATTACCTGGACCGGATGTCGCGCTGCGATGGTCGCCGTCATCGCTATTGCTGCCACAGGCCTCTACAACGCCTGGCTACCGGTAGGCACGGTGGCGCACTTACAAGATAGCAGCTATGGCATGACGCTGATATTCGTCGCCATCGCTTTAGGCGGCTACAACAAGGTCATCGGCCTGCCCGCAGCAGCGCGTTCGCCACAGGGCCTGAAACACGTGCGCACCGTGCTGCAAATGGAAAGCCTTGTGTTGCTCGGCGTACTCGCTGCTGCGGCATTGCTGACCGTGCAACGAGCGCCATCAGCGATGTAAAGCGACATGATTTTTCGCTGCAATGACAGGGCCAGCCGGAGAAATATCAAGGCTACCGCGTTCGAGCAAGCATAAAGTCATTGCCACCTTTCAATCAAATCGCCATGTGGCAGTGAGTCTAAAATCCCGCAGAATGTGATACAGGCGCCGTGGCTACATGGGATCAGCATTCAAAATGACCACGACCGGCGGCAAGCGTGTTGACGACCGGCACGAAAAAATAATGAAAAATATCAAAAAAATTTGAAAGCCAGGTGAAACCGTTTTAAGTATTTATGGTCACACAGATCGGAAGGCCAGCAGACGCGCCCATGTACCGACATATAGCGAATTTATATTAATTTTTTAATAATAAGCAAAGGAAAATACCATGACACATATCAAAACCATCTCCCTGATCCTTGCCCTTTCCGCTTCCAGTATTGCTTTCGCGCAGTCCGGCGGCATGACGAGTATGGATGAAAACATGTCCATGCAGAACTGCATGGGCATGCAAGAAATGAAAGGCATGGGCATGAAAAACATGAACCCGCAGAAGTGCAAAGACATGATGAATGACAAAGGAAACAAACACCAAACCAGCGATGTAAAGATGATGATGCATAAGGTCGATGGGCCGCTCGGAAGTCCCGCAGCGGAAAACTTTACGCAAAGGACAATCAATCTTTTACCGGACACGAGATACGTGAATGTCGAACAGGGTGAAACCATTAAATTTACCAGCGGAGGAAAGACTTTTACCTGGCATTTCGACACGCTTGGCACGCCCACCTTTAAATTGGCCAAAATTGCACCGAAGGATATCAATAGCGGCAACATTCAAGTCTACGTTAGCAGAAATCCTCTTTTTTCCAGATGAGCTGATCGGTTCAGCGATGTGCAAAATTTTGTATACCGCGGCCTTGAAAAAAGATGTCACCGATGTCAAGCCCTCGCGGTGCGTGCGACCGCGACCGCCGACGACCGGAGACACTTGCCCCTCTGTGTTACAGAAATGACCGGCCAGCGAAAGAACCGTACCTTCGGCTACCAGAATTACATTGAACTTCTGGCGCGCACGGAGTAAGCCGCCTGCGCGGCAATTAACGCGCGCAAGAGTCGATTTCGGCATGTTCGGCGGGCACATCACCGCTGACGCGGCTTGGCCACAGTTCCGGCCACCCGCACCAGAAAAATTTATGCGGATACCAGTCGGGCACAAGCTGTTTGAAAAATTTTGAAAGCGTTGATTGATGCGGGTTTCAAGGCTGTATTCAAGTCCATCTATCACCACCAAAAATTGCATAAGCCGTTGACTCGAAAGAATCAGCGGCTTTTTGCTGTGCGCTGCGCCGCTTGGTATTGCACATGGCAGGTCCATTCTTAATACCATTCCGGCACGGCAACCTCTATTACTTTCGATGGCGAATTCCCCAGGCAGCGCAAAGCATCATTGGCAAGCGCGTTCTGGTGCGCTCGCTCGCAGCGAGCTCAATTTTCCAACGTATGGCTATGGCAAAAAAATCAAACGTGTCCGCCTGAAGGACGGGCTGAATCTGGCAGCCAAAATTCGTCAGTCGAGCGCGACTGAACCACTCATCGTTCAGCGGCACATCGTGTGCTTCGGTTTGCAGGTCGGGCAACCAGTCGTGGCGGCAACCGAGCCGGCCGCCGCTGCGCTCCGGCACAACCTGCACTTGGCCCGGGGCTACTTTGCGCTCAAGAGCCGAAGATCGATGCTGTGGGCCATGGCGGCATAGCCCTCGGCGTTCGGGTGGATGCTGTCTCCGGAGTCCAGCGCTGGATCGATCGCGTTCGGGTAGGCGGACCACTTCATGGCTGTATCGAAGTCCACCACTGCGTCGAACCGCCCGCCCCCGTTGCGGGCATCTGCGAGAATCACCGAGTTGATATATTGCCGATCGCTATTTTGAAGTGGCGTATACGAGGCCCGCGGGGTGATGGTCGAGACGATGACACGGGCACCGTGGGCGCGGGCGCGCAGGACGATGTTGTCATAGGCCGCGAGAATCTGCTCGACGGTGCACCCGGTGCCAATGCCAATGTCGTTGGTGCCCGCGTAAAGAATCACGTAACGGACATCACTGAGGCTGAAGACATCGGCATCAAGGCGGTCCTGGACGTTGCCGTAGGGCGGCGGGTTCAAGGCACATTCCGGTGCTGCAGTGTTACCGGAGATGCCTGCCTGCACCACCGAGTACTGCTGTCGGATAGGCAGTTCGTCCACGATCCGTCGGGCCAGAACGTCGCTCCACCGGGAGTCGACCGGTGCGGCCGGGCCGGCCCCCATGATCCCCGTCTTCTCGCTTCCGATGCCATCGACAACGGACCCGCCAATGACGACCACCGCGCCAGGCAGCGAGCTGTTCTTCACATCGACGGCGTTTACGACCAGGAAGGCGGTGGTGGTCCCGTTGAACGCCGACCCCGAAGCGTCCCGCGTCGCGTCGCCGGCACCGGCGGGCGTCAGGTAATTCGTGCGGAACGCGCCGGTGTGCGCACTCGGCAAGGCCGTGCCGCGCACGTACACCGAGACGGCAATCTGTTGTTGCGCCATGGTGGGCAGGTTCACCGGATCGCTCCACAGGTCGCCGCCGGCAGGCACGGATGCTGTCTGTTGGCCGTCAAAGGTGACCGACCGCAGACCCGCCGCATCGATGGCGGGGCCGCTCGTCGTGGGGGCAACGGTGACTTGTCCGACCTGGAGAGGGGTGGTCCCGAGCCGATTGCCCAGGCGCACGCGCAACGACTTTCCACCCTGCGACAGGCGAACGACCATCCGGATGCTCTGCTCGCTGAGCTCGGGCCCGTCCACGTGCTGCGCGGTGGCCCAGACTGCCGTCCACGACGGAACTGAAACAATATTGGAGGCGGTCGTGGGGGCAGAAGAAGAACCGCCACAGGACTGCAGCAAGATCACGCTCGCACCGAAGAGGCAAAGCTTGAAGTATCGCAGCATGATGGATAACGGGCACGTCAAAAAGGGCATTTTCATTACGTCTGTCTCCTGATTATGTTTTTTGCCATCACATTATTGAAACACTGGATGGTGTTTTTGGAGATATCTTGTCGATCTCCTTGCATACAATAATACCGTCAGTAAATACATTGCAAGCCGTTATTTGTAAGCGATGCGCCAGAGCCCCCCCCCTTTTTTTAAGAGGCGGTAAAAGTAGAAGCTAAGCGGCCAGCGTCAATTTTTGTATTGGCGTGATGCCGTCCAGGCCCATGTGTGGCCGATAATGATTGTGATTTCATGGCCAACTGGTGGCAAAATTTTGCACTTCGGTAATCGATTCAGACAGATGATGGGCCAGCCAGTCGTAACGCACAGCTCAGTTGTAGCGCTCAACATAGGCATTCTGCTGCCGATTGCCAGGCTAAATAAAACCAATCCGGATGCCATGCTTGGCAGATCACGCCTGCGTCACTGCGCTGATAAGCGTCATCAAAGAAAACTTGAAATAGCGCGCATATCGGGCAGCTATGTCAGTACGACAATACAGAGCGAAACAGCGCGCGCCTGTGTGTCTGCTTGCTGGTGCCGATGGCTAAGCCGCTTCCAGCGAGGCTGCAAAAAAATAGAAGATCAGCATCTTTTCCATCAAGACGCAGATTGACTTTGGCATGACCAAAAATGCTTGATCAACGAAAAACTCAAGAATTCAACAAAGGAAAAATATAAGGCAGCATCAACCGGCTGGCTCTGTTGGGCAATTCTATCTGCCGTTTTTGCGGCAATCACAGCCATTTTTGCCAAAATGGGCATTCAGGGCGTCGATTCCGATCTGGCCACCTTGATCCGGAAGGCAATCATCATCATCGTTGTGTCGGCGTTCGTGGTTTGTGCGGGCAAGTGGTCCAACCCCTTCACGCTTTCATCGAAGACCTGGTTGTTCCTTGGATTGCCGGGACTCGCCACAGGAGCGGCATGGGCATGTTACTTTCGGGCGCTGAAGATCGGCGATGCAACGAAGATCGCACCAGTTGATCAATTCAGCCTGGTTCTGGTAGCCGTGTTCGCGTTCCCATTCCTGGGTGAACGGCCGTCACTTCAGGAGTGGCTTGGCGTTGCAATGGTCGCTGGAGGCGTGCTTTTGCTTGCCTTCAAGCGTTGACATATCGAATCGACGCCTGCAGGACAATCAACTCAACATGCATCGAATAAATTCATGAACCATTGCTTGACCTTCTCTCGTGCGTCAACATGCGTAACACGGCCTACCTTGGTGCTCGAGTAGCAATCTGGTTTCGATCAATCATGGCTGTGGCCATGGCCGGTTTTGTCGGCGTTTTCTTTGGGTTCATCCTTGCTGCATCCTGCCAGCGAAGCAAAAAAACACATCGTCAGAAGAGCTTTGATAAAGACAGATTGATATTTCATCATGATTCCAATTTTTAAATTTTGTGTGAATGACGCGAATGCGCCTCGCCCGTTGGCGAGACGCCGATTTATCTACATCACTTCTTGATGCTCTGGTAATTTCCAGTGGTTTTTAATGTAATCGTCACGTCTTTATCAGCACGATTACGCCAGAACCAGCCATGGTTGCCATCGAATGCGGCTGTAAATTCCCCGGCATCGCTGGTCACTTGCCGGCCTTTGCTGTAACCGTGATAGGCATCCTTGGGGCCGTTCAATGGATCACCATGCGTATCGAAATTGACCGGGCTAGCGTCGGTCTGCCAGGAATACGTCACCTTTGCACCCTTATCCATTGCCAGTTTGACTTCGATCGCAGCACCGGGTTTCAAGGTCACACTCGTTTCGTCGGTTCTGGATGCTTCCGCAGCAACAGCAGTGGCCGGCACTGCCGTTGCTTGGGTCGCCTCGGCCACGACCGGTTGCGCCGGGATGACTGAGTCCATCGCGGGCGCCAGTGGCGAGGCCCGCTCGAGGGCGGCTTCAAGCTCCTCGGCCTTGGCTTCGGCAGTGAGCGATACCTTGATCTGCCCCATTGTAGTGAGGCCCAAGCCTTGACCAATGCCGGTTGGATCGATCCCATATTCGGCAGGCAATACCACAGCAACCAGCAATGCTGCGGCGGCGACAATGGCGATACCGGTTGAACGCAATAATTTTTTATTGCTCGGCAACTCGGCTCGATTAGGAATATCGGTGTTGTACATGAAATGACTCCAATTAATTGATGAAATAGCCGGTAAGTTGATAACCGACCAGAATGAATCCTGCCGCCATCATGGCGACGTTGGCCGTATAGGCATGGCGTAAAAAGCTGTCGGTGCGGCGCCAGAAACCCATCAAGATCAAGATGGCCGCGAGTGCCAGCAATTGGCCAGTCTCGACCCCGATATTGAAAGCGATCAGGTTCGTCAACAACCCATCACGAGAGATTTCGTATTCTTGAATTTTGGTCGCCAAACCAAAGCCATGAAATAGTCCGAAGATCAGTGTTGCGACCTTGGTGTTGGGTTGCACGCCGAACCAGCGCTGAAAAGCGCCGACGTTATCAAGTGCCTTGTAGACGATGGACAGTCCGATGATGGCATCGATCAAATAGCCATTGATGCTGGTGCCGAGGTAGACCCCAAGCAGCATCGTGGTCGAATGGCCAATCGCAAAGAGGCTGACATACAGACCAATATCCTTGAGTTTGTAGAGGAAAAAAATCACCCCGAATAAAAATAGAATATGGTCGTATCCGGTAAACATGTGCTTGGCCCCGAGATAGACAAAGGCCAAAAAATGTACCCCGGTGATTTCCTGGATATAGCCTTTGTCGCCCTCGGCAATACCATGGGCATGGGTGACCGTGATCAGTGAAAAATACAAAATCAGTCCGACGAATGCGGACCATAGCGGATGCTTTCGTAACGCGCATGCGTACGCGTAGCCGCCCCCTGAAAATAGGTGTAAAAACATGAATACTCCGAGTTGGTTTAAATAAGCAGCCGCTACAGGCGGCCCGGTAGATCAAGCCTGGGGGACCAGTCTGGGCGGCCGCTCAAGCAGAAATGAATGGCTGCCAGATAGGCTCGACGCGCGTCGGGCATCCCAGCCAGGCAAGAAAGATGACAGTGAGACCATGGGCAACAATGCCTGGGTTGTAATGCCCAGCGACTGCATTTGCTGTTGCGTGACAGCAAACTTGGCCTGGCGCTCGGCCGCCATCAGGTTGCTGCTGAATGCAAATGCAAATACAAATGCAAATGCAAATGCAAATGCAAATGATAAGTTCAGGCACAGGGGCGAGAGGAGTGCTCTTTTTTTCATGATTTTTTCCGGGTAATGCAAAAGGGAGTGCTGCCGTGAGCCAAGGTCATTGGATGGCACGCGCTGCCGCCATCGGGCTACGCAAAGCGCAGGCAATGGGTGTCGATATCTACAAGGAAGTTGCCAGCACCGCTGCAGAGAACTGCAATTGCGGTGACTCCGACGCGCCAAACGATCAACTGGCAGAGCCAAGCTCTGCAGCTATATGCGGACGGATTTAGCCTGTGTGGCTACGGGGAGGGCGAAAGAGCGGATCGAGCGTCGGCAGCGGAAGCGCCTGCTCGGTGAAGTGCAATAACATAACGCTGGCTTTGGCTGGCGCGAACGCGCCGCCCAAGGCGGTATCAGGGAAAAACTGCAGATGATCGACGGCGTGCAGTACCTGATGCGCGGCCGAACCGGGCGTACGATCATCATCGTCGTCGTTGTAGTTGCTGTCAACGCTGGCATCGTAATCGACGACGGCGACGTGCTGATGCGCCACCGCTTGCTTGATGCCGTTATGCTCAAGTTGATGCGCGAACCTGGCGCCACTGAAACCCCATACGCCAATGTTCGCCATGATGATGACGAACATTAAAAACGCGATATTTTTGAGGACAGATCTGCACATTCGCGGACTTTACCACGTTTGCAAAATGCTGCGTCACTTCCGCTCGACAAGATTACGTCACCAAACACCACCAAAACCATCCATCATCTTCCATGCTTACCTGTAGCGAATTGCATCCAAAAACGCTCCAACCTGCATCCAGCGCGATTTTGAGCCAGGAATAATTGCGCCTATCAGGGTCGCCAGGTGTTGCACAAAGGCGCTACACCTGGCAGGTCCATTCTTCCGCTACGCGATAGCGTCAGGCAAAGCGGAAGCCGACCCGGTGCCCAGCCTGCGTGGCGCCCTCAAACCCAGCCCAAACGTGCAATTGAGCGTGGCAAGAAAAATCTTCGCGGGCGCGGGGCCCTTACTTCAGGCTGCCAAATACCTTGCCAATGATCTCGCTGCCATACGCGAGCGGGTTGCGGCGGATGGCTTTTTCTTCCTCGCCTATCATCAGGTACAGGCCGTCGAGCGCGCGGTCGGTGACATAGCCTTCCACGGTTGACTGCTGCTGCGGCACCAGACCCGTCTTGCCGATCTGGCTCATGGCACCGTTGTACTTGCCGGCCAGGCCCGAGCGGTCGGTGACCGATTTGACGATGGGCAGGAATTTTACTGCCAGAGGCGCAGCGGTCTTTTGACGAAAGAAGTCCGTCACGGAATTTTCGCCGCCGGTGAGGATATTTTTGGCATCGGTCACGCTCATCGATTTGACAGCATCAATCAGCAACGGCTTGGCCAGCGGCACGGCCGATTCGGCAGCGCGGTTCATCGACACCACCAAGTCGTCGAGCTGCTGGCCGCGTCCTGTCATCTTCAGCAGCGGCTTGGCCTGTTCCAGAATGCCGGGCAGCTTGATCTTGACCTTGTCATTGTTCAGGAACCCGTTTTGCGCGCCTAATTTGGCAATGGCGGCGGCCGAACCGGCCTCGAGCGCGGCCTTCAGGCCGCTGCTGGCATCTTTGTTGCTGATAGCGTCGAGAGGGCCAGCGAAGGCCAGCGTGGCGCAGGCGGCCGTGCACAACAGTGCAATTTTGGAGAGGTGGCAAAGGCGCGGCATAGGTTCTCCTTATTTCGAATAAATTAAACTCCTTACAACATTAACATAACATTTTCGCCAGTCGACAGCATTTAATTGATTCTGCCCCATGAGCAGGGTGTTGAAAAATGATGCGTCAGCTGTTTTTCAGTAGTCGGCATTCATGGAGCACCCTTTCGGTGCCCCACCCTGCCGCGCTGACCGCTCTGTTGAGCGAGTCAGAGCAGCGACATGGGCGTTGCAACCGGCAGAGCTGAATCAACGCTGCAACAGCGCAAACAGCAGTATCACTGCATCAAAATTGCACGCCGCGTGTCAGCGCACCATCGACGACGAGATTGGTACCGGTGATGAAACTTGCCGCCGGACTGCACAGGAACACGACTGCATTCGCCATTTCCTGCGGCGTGCCCATGCGGCCGGTCGGGTTCAGTGCCAGCGATTCCTTGTACAGCTGAGGATTGCCCTGCTCGATTTTTTCCCATACTCCGCCGGCAAAATAGGTATTGCCGGGAGAAATGGTGTTGGCGCGGATTCCCTTGCCTGCCAGTTGGTATGCCAGTCCCTGTATGTAATGAATAATGGCAGCCTTGAAAGCGCCATACGGACCACAGGCAAAATCTATTTCGCGCCCCGACACGCTCGATACGGCCAAAATGGCAGCATGAGCACTGCGTTCCAGGCTCGGCATCGCGGCATTGACCAGGCGTACCGTTCCCATCATGTCCACCTCATAGCCGGCGCTCCAGGCAGTCTCATCGCTGGCAACGGCCAGAGCGCTGACGTTGGCAACGACGATATCGATGCCGCCCATGTGCTCGGAACTGGCCGTCACCCACGTCTTGAGCGCGTCGGCATCGGCCACATCAACGACGCTGCCCAGCGCGTTTGCGCCAGCCGCCACCAGCGCCGTCGTTGCCTGTTCTACTTCGTCGACATTGCGCGCGCAAAAGCACACTTGTGCGCCTTCTGCGATCAGCGTTTCGACGATGGCACGCCCGATGCCACGCGTCCCCCCGGTGACGATTGCCCGCAAGCCCTTGATTTGAAGATCCATGCATTTTTCCTTTGTCGTAGTCGTTGAGTATTCATTGCTGCCTGAATCTCGATTGAAGCGATGGCCAAAATGTCGTCTGCCAGCAAACCGTGTTACACCCTTTTTCAGCCACTCATCTTTTTCGTCTTGATGCTCAGTACCTGATTTAAAACTTTGTCCGCACTCACAATGTCACGCGCGGCATCTTCGATCGGCAGGCGGCATGTCATCGCCTGGGAGCGCAGCAATTCGTAAGCATCGCTTTCCGATAGCTGATGCATGCGCATGAAAATATGTTTTGCATCCTCGACAAAATGGGCATGCGCCATCTTGCTTTCCATTCTTGCCAACCGTTCGGCGCTTTTCTTGTACTGCTTTGAATGATGCAAGGCCATGATCAACGCTGTCAACAAGCCATTGGCATGGATCGGCGCGGTCAGCATCCCCATGACACCGATGCGCAACGCTTCGTCGATAATAGTCGGACTTTCGAAACTGGTCACCGAAATGATCGGTGGCGGATGTTGATGCAGCCAACGGTAATCAATCTCTTGCACGTCCGGCAAAATAGCCAGAAATATCAAGTCGATGCCGATCCTTATTTCCTGCGGCGGTGGCCACTCCATGTCGACATTGGCGCCGATGCGCCGCAACTGGCCAAGCAACGTCAATCCATCGCTGTCTTGCGGATGCAATAACAGCACGCGGGGTTTTTTTGACAGAATTGCCCTGGTGATACTGGCCGTTTTACGTGATGCAGTATCTGCCATTCAGGCGACCTCGCTTGTGACGTGTGTTTCTTCATCGCCCCAGTCATGATGCACCATGTACGGATCAGGATTCACCCTGGCTAACGCATCCTGGACAATCGTAAACTGCCCATGCCCATTGGCCTGACCTATCCTCGGATACAGGCACGCATGGTGATTCGATGGATCGATCCGCACACGGCCCTGGGGCGCTTCGATTTCGGAACCCAGCATGCAGGGCACGATATGGCGCAACTGGTCAGACTCGGCATTGCGGTAAGCCTTGGCCAGCAAATGCATTGCAAAATAGGACGCTTCCCAGTTCATGTTGGGCACGGCGAACTCGCCGTGGCGACTGGCAAAAAATCGCTCCAGCGTGCTGCGGTTGAGTGCCGAATCGACACTTTGAAAATAAGGAGAAGAAGTAAAGTGGCCACAGGCGGCATGCGCGCCCATGACGTCGATTTCAGCTTCCGAGGTATTGAGGCTGGCAATGGGCATGGTTGCAGGATCAAGGCCGGCGCGATGGTAAGCCTCATACAAATAAGGCACCGCATTGCCGATCAATGTGCAAAAAATGAAGTCGGGTTTCTGTTGCTGTATGTCGGCCAGCACAGCATCGATCGCATCCCGGTTCGCATGCAAACTGACATAGCGCTCACCCAGAATCGCTCTATCGGGACGCAGCGCCATCAGCGACTGCATCGTCCGGTTGGTTTCATAAGGGTAGACATAGCGCGATCCCACCATGTAGATGCGCGCACCAAAATGCGATGTCATGAAGTTGGCCAGCTGAGCAATGTTCTGATTTGGTGCGGCCCCGGTATAAATGATATTTTCTGAAAACTCGAATCCTTCGTATTGCTCAGGGTAAATAAGCAACTTGTTGTATTTTTCAACAACAGGCAACATCACCTTGCGACTGCTCGACGTATACCCGCCAAAAGTGACATCGATGCCATCGTCGATGATCAAACGTTCCAGCAATGCCTTGTAGCGCGCCGTATCGGACTGCGGGTCGTAATGCACCGCGACCAGTTCGCGCCCGTCGACGCCACCGAGGCCATTGATTTCATCAATGGCAAACAATGCGCCATACAGTTGCGACGATTCCTGGCGTGAAGTGACGCCGGTCTTGGAAAATAATAAACCGATGCGCAGCGGGTCTTTTGTCGTCATGTAGGTTTACCAAGCAATAAACGCACCATAAAAAGTCAGGCGCCCTCCGGCCCGATACGTACTTCGTCGTATCAGCGATGGCGCCAACGAACGCAATGTGACTATGGCGCCAGGAATTTTTTTGTAATTGCGGCGCCGACCGTGTATTTCGGATCGACAAAATTGCCCAGCCGGACGCGACCACATTGGCTCAGCAGCATGTAGGCATCCCATTGGTCGAACCCGTAATCCTTGGCCATCCAGCGGATCAGCTCGCGATAGGCGATCCGCGTCGCGTCCTCAAGCGGCCGGGCGCTGCCGATACCCATGATCATGTCTTCGGTCTCCAGACGCGGCCAATCGATGGCCCAGTTCTTGATCAGGTCAACGCGGATCGTCGTGATGCTCGCGTACTCGACGGCGACACCACAGACTTCGCCGTCACCCTGGCACGCATGCGCATCGCCAATGAACAGCCGGGCGCCCTTGGAACGCACTGGCAGGTAGGTAATGCTGCCCGGCCCCATGTCAGGCAAGTCCATGTTGCCGCCATGCGTGTCCGGCGTCAGCGAATTGATGGAATCGATTTCCGGCGACAGACTGAGCGTGCCGATATGCGGCTTGTAATCAAGGGTCGTGCGCTTGCTCCAGTACACATGGTCGGTATCTATTTTTACTCTTTTGACTTTTTCCGGCAACGGCTCGTTCAGCATCGCCGTATGAAATGTGCCCGTCAGCGCGCCAAATTCCGGGATCATGCAACAGACGCCGTGCGGGTCATGGCCGCGAGGCAACATGCTTTCGATATACACCGCCACCACATCGCCTTTTTCAGCCCCGTCGATCATGATCGGACCGTTTTGCGGATTCAGGAACGGCATTTTCAGCAATTTGGATGGCGAATCCTGCTCCGATGTGATGGCGCCATCAAACGCATCGCGGGTATCGATGATGATGCGATCGCCCGGTTGCACATGCATCACCGGTTCCGAATAGGGCCCGATCGTGTAATGAAAAACCTTTTGCAATGCTTCGGTCAGGTGATGCAGCACCGGTTCGCGCTTGGCACCAACGCCACGTTGCGCCATGATTGAATCTGCTAGCCATTCCATATGTCGATCTCCTTTACTGCACTTACACCGCCAGATGGCGGCGCATCAATGTCTCGTCCTTCAATTGCTCTTTGCTCAAGTGTTCGACCACGATCCCCTTGTCCATCACACAGCAACGCGTTGCTGCCATCTCGACCATGTTCATGTTTTGCTCGACCAGCAAAATGCCAAGTCCGAGCGTATGCGATATTTCCGTCAATTTGTCGGCGATCGATTGCACGATCGACGGCTGCACGCCTTCCGATGGCTCATCGAGCAACAGCACCCGTGGCCGCCCGACCAGCGCCCGCGCAATCGCCAGTTGCTGCTGCTCGCCACCGCTCATGGTGCCCGCTTTCTGGCGCAGCTTCGCCCGCAACACCGGGAAGAAGGACAGTACCATCTCCATCTCGTCACCCGCGGCTGTCTTGAGCACCTGCAGTCCCACTTTCAGATTTTCTTCAACGCTCAGTGCCTGAAATATTTCCCTGCCCTGCGGCACATAACCCAGGCCGGCCCTGGCCCGGCGCTCCGGTGTCAGCGCGGCGATGGTCTGACCATCGAGTTCGATCGAACCGGCGTCCGTCTTGAGTATTCCGATCAGGGCTTTCATCAGCGTGGTCTTGCCCACGCCATTGCGACCGATGATGGCGACGACTTCGGATTTTTCCAGCGACAGCGTGACGCCACTGAGCACCTTGCTCCCGCTATAACCGGACTCAAGCGCAGTTACTGCCAGCAATGCTGTACCCATTATTTTTTCCCCAGATAAATCTCGGCGACATCGTCGCGCTCCAGCACGGCGTTCAAGCTGCCATCGGCAAACACCAGGCCGCGATGCAGTACCGTCACCCTGGTCGCCACCTGCCTGACAAAGTCCATGTCGTGTTCGACGATCATCATCGTCAAGCCCTGCTCCTTCAAGCGTTGCAGCAATTGACCGGTATGTTCGGTTTCCTCTATCGACAAGCCCGCTACCGGTTCGTCGAGCAGCAATATGCGCGGCTTCAATGCCACGGCCATCGCCATTTCCAGCCACTGCTTTTTACCATGCGAGAGCGTTCCCGCCAGACTTTGGTACTCATCGCGCAGCTTGAACAGCTCCAGCAAGCGCATCAATTCATCGGCCCGCTGGGCCGGCGGCAAGACGCGCTGCAACACCAGTTGCACATGCTCGGTCACTGTCAGCGCCGGGAAAATGCCCGGTATCTGGAACTTGATGCTCATGCCCGCAGCAACGCGCTGATAAGGCAGCAAGCGGGAGATATCCTTGCCCTCAAGATGGATCGTTCCGCGACTGGGCGCATGTTCGCCGATCAGCAGTTTGAAAAAGGTGCTTTTCCCCGCACCATTGGGGCCGATCACGCAACGGGTCTCGCCGCGCCCGATTTGAAAGTCGATGCCATTGATGACATGGGCGCCACCAAAATTTTTGTACAGGCCGCAAGTTTCAAGAAGAGAGTCCATCTTATTTTCTCCTTGCCGACTGGCCAGGCAGCCGGCTTGTCAACTTCGACAAAACCGCGGCCACGGATGGCAACAAGCCCTGCGGCGCCGCCATGACGACAAACAGCAAGATGCCACCCATGATGACAAGCGCATATTGGCTGCCTTGCACCACCAATTCCTGCGACAGGATCAACAGCGCCAGCGTCGCGATGATTACGCCGGGCAAGCTTTTTCGCCCGCCGGTGGCGACCCAGATGATCGGCATCGCCGCAGCGGTCAGCCCCATCGATGACGGCGTGATGTAAGAACCCCAGGCCGTGTACAAGATGCCGGACAAGCCGCCCAGCGTGCTGCCAAAAACAAAGATGGCAAGCTGGTAACGGCGGATGTCGATGCCCAGCATTTCGGCCCGGTGCGGATTTTCCCTGATCGCTTCCAGCGTCAAGCCAAAAGATGAGTTGAGCAATATGCGCGTCACCAGATAAACGAAGCCCAGCATGGTCAGCGCCATGAAGTAAAAATTGCGCCCTTCCAGCAAGATCGGCTCGCCCCCGAAACCGGGCAGCGCCAGCGACGGCATCATCGACATGCCATTGAAGCCATTGAGCCTGGCCTCGCCGATGACCCATTGCGGCCCGGCGGTCTGGGCCATGAAGGTTTCAAAGACCAGCGTCACCGACAGCGTGACGATGCCGATGAAGACATCCTTGATTCCACCGTAAAAAATCATGTAGCCCAACAAAACCGCCGCCAGCATGCAGATCGTCAGCGCAATGACGACACCGGCCCATGTCACGCCCGGCGCGGCGCCAAAATTAATCGTGAAGACGCCGTAAGCATAACCGGCCAGGCCAAAAAAAGCGGTCTGACCAAAAGACAGAATGCCGCCATAACCCCACATGGCTGACAAGCCGATCGCTGCAAAGGTCCACACCAGGCAATAACCGAGATTACTGATGGTGGCATCGCTGAGCCATGCAGGCAAGAAAAAGGCGCTGCAAATGATCAGCAAGGTGGGATCAAGCTTCTGAAGAAGCATGCGGAAAAATCCGCTCCGGATCGGTATTGGTGAGTGCACATGAAACTCCGGTTACCTGCGATTGAATAAATTGCCCATGCCTTGCGGCAGCACTCGTATGACCACGATGACGGTCAACAGCAAACCGATCTGACCCATCAATTGCCCATAGGCTGCCGACAAGCCGCTCTGGATCAAGCCCAGCACCGCCGCTGCCGGAAAAATGCCTTGCAATACATTGGCGCCACCGGTCACCACCGTGACGAAGGCCGGCACAATGAAGCCGCTGCCCATCGTGGGGACGGCGGTAATCGTCGGCGCATAGATGGCACCGGCCAGACCGGCCAGGCCGGCACCGAGTGAAAATGTCATCGTGTGAATATGTGCAGTGCGCAGACCGAGGCAGCGTGCCATCTGCGGGTTTTGTATCGTGGCCCTGGCATAAATGCCGTAATCGGTGCGAAAAAACAGGCAGTACAGTGCCGCCAGCACCCCAAGCGCAAAAAAGGGTAACAAGGCACGGTAGGTCGAGAACGAATACTCGCCAACAGTGAAAAACTGGAACGGTGTCGACAAGCCTGCGAGCGACGGTCCGGCAAAAATCAACATCATTTGCTGCACGATCAGGCTCACCGCCCAGGTTGCAACAATGGAATCGAACAACCGATGGTACAGATGGCGCACGATCAGGCGTTCGAGTATCGCGCCGGCGATGGCGGCAGCCATGGTGCCCAGCAGCATCGCCACTGGCAAAGGCACGCCAGCCTTGGCAGTAGTGATCGTGACATAGGCACCGCACATGACGAATTCGCCATGCGCAAGGTTGATCACGCCCATCATGCCGAAGATGACAGCGAGCCCGAGGCAGGCCAGCGTCAGGTAGGCAAAAGCATCACCCAACTGGTAAAGATACGAATAAATGGTTGCCAATAATGTCATCACAGCACTCTCAAAAATCAGAAGCCAGCCTGCGTTTCAGCGCGGGCTTCTGTCCAACAATGAGACGATCAAACACCCGTTTTTCGTCAGTTTTTCTGCGGAGGATTCGATAGCGTGTATTGGGAATAATCACTCTTCACAGGCAGGTTGCAACCGGCCTCAGCGAGCCAATAGGGCTTGACGTCACTCCACACTTTCGGAAACTTGATCGAATGGTCTGCCTGTACATGCGCAAGGTAGATGGTGTGGCTCTGGTGATGGCTCTTGGGATCGATACAAACCTTTCCGGAAGGACCTTCAGTACAAATTTCGCCACTTTCCAGTGCCTTGCGTACCGCCGGCATGGCAGTGCTCTTGGCTTTCTCTACCGCCGCCTTGTACAAATAAACGGCGTTGTAAGCATTGGCCGCTTCCTGGCTGATGTAAGGCTCGTCGGGAAATTTTGCCCTGAAATTTTTCTTGAAGAGATTGCTCGCCGGGGTATCGACTTCCTCGATGTAGTTGGTGGTGACGTACATGTCCTTGAGCGCCGGCGCCTTGAAACGTTTGTGCTCGTAGGCCTGGCCGATCTGCACCGAACTTCCCATCGGCAAGTTCAGGTTGGCTGCCGTTTGCTGTTCAAAATAGGCCGATTGAATATTCCCGACCAACAGCGTCATCACGAAGTCGGGCTTGGCTTTTTGTATATTTTGAATGGTCTGGCCAAACTGTGACACGCTCAGCGGAATGAATTCCTCGCCGACCATGGTGCCGCCGTTTTCCTTGACGATGCGCCGCACCCATTCGGCGGAAATCTGGCCAAAGTTATAGTCGGCGGCAATGGTATAGACTTTTTTGCCGTACTTTTCCATCAGCCATGGCACCAGCGTCGCAAATTGCTGTTCAGGCACGGCCCCGGTGACGAAAACGTTCGAATCACAAACGCCACCTTCGTACTGGTTATTATAAAAATAAAGCTGCTTTGACCGGTCCATGATCGGCCGGATCGCTTCGCGCGAAGCGCTGGAAAAAGCGCCGAAAATGACGTCTGGCTTATCAACATTGACCAGCCTGCGCGCCAATTCCTGGAACTTTGTATTATCGGACTGCGTATCATAATGAATCAGTTTGATCGGGCGCCCCATCACACCACCCTTGGCATTGATTTCCTCGACAGCCAACTGCGTCGCATGAATCTTGGGCAGCACCGCCAGCGCGAAATTGCCTGAGCCATCTTCCAGCAGCCCCAGTTTGATCGGATCGGCAGCGATCGCCGACATGGAGATGGGCAGCGACAATAGACAACCGAGCACAAGCTTTTCTACCGAGTTCATGAGCTTCCTTTTATCAATTAACTAACAGGACATAAATCAATCGGACATAAAAAAAGCCAGGCACGAGCGGATGCTCGGGCCTGGCTTTTTTGCCGGATCCTTGTGTCGACGACGGTGGCGACTACAGGGAATTGTTTTTAATAATAGGCAGTGTGTTACCTATTGTCAATAATTAATTATGTCCGGGTCAATAGATCCGTGCCCCTTTTTCACCTGGCCGGCGTGCGTGGATGCCAAACGATGGGCATCCGCAAACGACCGGCTTTTCCGGGCGCAGATTAAAAAAACGGCGATGGCCTGATTTACCCGGACACATCAGGTTTAGCGAACCTGACAAAAACAGTCTTTCATGAGACCATCTGCCAAGCGAACTACTTGCATCCGCATGGCCAATTCAAGCGAGAACTGAGCGCCTGTCTGCGCCGCCATGATCCGATGCGCAAGTGGCGCCGTCGGGGTATTGAGCGCCGTGGTCAGTTCAAGGACATGCAAAGCGATCTGCATCGCAGATCGGGCACGCACCCCCAGTGACTTTGGCCGTTGCATGGTACAACGTGGCAGTTGGACAAATCGCTCTCACCAAGGTCGATCAATGGCTAAAAAAAACATGCTGTGGCGCGCGCTATTGCCCTATATTTTGCTGCTATCGACAAGCTTGATCTTGCCATCTGCACAGGGGCAGAGCACCGCGCAAGGATTAGCGCCCACCGAGCAATCAACCATTTTGAATGCGCCGCCGGCGAGTGCGGATCCTTATGGCCGCGAGACACCACGGGGCCTGGCAACAGGACTGGTTGGCGCCTTCGCCAGCGGCGACTATCGCAGAGCGGGGCACTATCTCGAAGCGCCCACAGCCCGCGACGAAGTCACCCCCGAAGTGCGGGCCGAACTTGCGCAACAATTGCAACGAAGACTAGACAGCGGCGGCTCACTGATACCGTTTACCAGCCTGTCAAACGAATCGGCGGGCACGGCGAACGATGGCTTGCCGATAGACCAGGAGCGGATCGGGGCATTAAGAACGCAGACGGGCGAACTTGCCCTGATTGCACGGCGCCTTGTCCCTGCGAGAGGCGCGCCATACTGGGTCGTGTCTGCCGCCAGCCTCAAGGCCGTCACCGAAGAAAAGCCTGCGCCGGTAAAGGCCCCGATCGCAACCGTGCTGCCCGCTGCGCTAACGGATATCAGCATCGCAGGGGCGCCAATGGCCGACTGGTTTGTCCTGACGGTGGTTGCGATCGTCGCATTTCTGGGCATGCGTCTCGTTTTTGCAATCCTGCTCAGGGTACTGCGCGCCTTCGTAACGCAGACCGATACCCATCGGGGATATCAATTTGCCGAGGCGGCCTTTCCGCCACTGAGTCTCTATCTGGCGGTCATTCTCTTTTTTGTAGGGACACAGGAGCTTCAGGTTGCCATCGTCGCGCGTCAGGTGCTTGCGCGCTATGCGACCATCATTGCCTGGGTCGCTTTCGTCTGGCTGCTATGGCGCCTGATCGATATGGTCGCGGACCTGTGGTCTGCGCGCATGGCGCGCTCCGACCGACGTCAAGCGATGGCGGCGCTCACCTTCGTGCGCCGAAGCACCAAGAGCGCGCTGGGCGTTGCCGCGTTTGTGGCCGTGCTCGATACGATGAATATCAACGTAACAACTGGCATCGCTGCGTTGGGTTTGGGCGGTTTGGCCATTGCCCTGGGGGCCCAGAAGACGATTGAAAATCTGGTCGGCAGCTTGACCGTCATCCTCGACCAACCCGTGCGGGTCGGCGATTTCTGCAAGGTGGGCGAAGTGCTGGGCACCGTGGAGGATATCGGGATGCGTTCGACCCGGCTGCGCACGCTTGGGCGGACAGTGGTCACCATTCCAAACGGCAATTTCGCCTCCCAGCAGATAGAAAATTATTCGCGGCGTGACCGTTTTCTGTTCAATACCACTGTCGGCCTGACATACGACACGTCAGCAGCTCAAATGAGCTCGGTGCTGGAAGCCATCCGCACTTTGCTGACAGACGATGCCAATGTCAGCGACGAGGCTCGGGTGCGCTTTATCGGCTTCAGTGCGAGCGCGCTCGACATTGAAATATTCGCGTATATCCTCACTGTCGATTACCCGACATTCCTCGGCATGCGCGAAGAAATTCTGTTGAAAATCATGGATACGATTGCGGCCGAAGGTGTGAGCATCGCATTCCCGACCCAAACCGTGGTGCTCAAGGCGCCATAAAGGATGCCCTGGCGACAGAAGGCCAATCCAGACTGGATCATTTGAACCATCGGTCATGCAATGACCGATGGTTCAAAATTGGTTGATGCGGGCATGCGGATCGGTCCGACAGCAATTTGGCGTTGGCTGAAACAATAGGATGGCGGGCAAAGCGGCCAGCCGGGCATCGACAAACCGCTCACTGTCGGGCAGCCAAGAATCGGGCAACTGAAACTGAAAAATCAGCAACGGCGGCAGGACATGACCATCTTGAAAAAAAGCTGCGCCGGGTTCAGCCGAGTTCAGCCGAGTTCAGCCGAGTTCAGCAACATGATGCTGATCGAATGCGGTTTTCGGAGGTATTTCAATGGCGCCAACAGGCAGACGGGGCCTGTCAGGCGCAGTATTGAAAATCGTCATCGAGCGGATAAATCGGTCGGCGCATTTTTTGAAATGGGAAAAACGCATAGTCGGAACTGGTTGGCCCGCCGCTATCGGAATCGCATTCCACCACGGCCCGGCTCAATGGCACATAGACCGGACGGCAATACATCCGCGATTTGAGCAGCACAAAATCGGCCTGAGCCGGATCCAGACCCACGCATGCGAACACGCCCAGATCATACGGTTCGGTGCGTTGTTCGGTCACCACGATGCGCGCGGCACCGATATCGAATAACACGGTGCGCCCCATGTTGATGACGGATCCGGTATAAATCGGGCCGCTGACGCGAAAGCAGCCATCGTTGATGGCGCGCACCACGCCGCTGAGCAGCAGCGGGGTCTTGTCCAGCCCCTGCGCCGTCAGGTTGGTTTTGTTGCCCAGTGTCAAAGTGACCGTTGCACCCAGTCCGGCATCGATCAAAGTCGCCACCGCCACCGGGTCGCACAACGGTCCCATCGCAATGCCGCTCATCTTGCAGCGTAATGCGGCGGCGAGCACATCCATGGTGTCGCAACTGCCGCCCGACATCACATTATCACTATGGTCCAGCAGCAGCACCGGAGCGCGTCCGGCACCGGCTGCCAGTTGCCGGGCACGCGCCAGCGAATCGGACAAGGGCTCGCTGGCATAGGTAAAGCCGGCGCGCTGCTGCCACAGTTGTTGTGCAATTTGTTGCGCCACCGTATCGGCCAGCGCCGCATCCTGCTCGGTCACGACCACTACCGACATGCCGGCATCGGCAAAATCGGCCAGGGCAAAGCCGGCCATGACGGTCACCGCCAACACCCCTGGCAATGCTTCGGCCGCCAGCGCCGCCTGCTCGGCATGCTGCATCGCCGAGCAGGCGGTATTGCTCATCAAGGTGTGCGACAGCAATGGCAGCTGACGCCAGCCCATGACCGGCTTGCTGCGCCGCGCCAGCAAGGAAAGCAACAGGCGCCCGGCATGGGCGCCGGTTTCAAACATGTCGATATGCGGATAGGTCTTGAAGCCGACGATGATGTCGCAGTGATCCATCATTTTCTGCGTCAGGTTGCCATGCAGGTCGAGCGCCACGCACAGCGGCACGTCGGGAGCGAGGCGGCGTATTTTTTCCAGCAAGGCGCCCTCCCCGTCGTCCTGATGCTGGCTCACCATGGCGCCGTGCAAGTCCAGCATGATGGCATCGCAACCGCCAGCGACCGCGCTCAGGATGGCATCGCACATGGTGTCATAGGCAGCGCCATCGACGGTGCCGCTCGGATTGGCCATCGCCGACAGCGGCGTCACGATCAAGGCGTCGGGCAAGCTTTGCGTCAGAGCCAGATAAGCGCCCATCGCGGTACGGGCGCCTTGCTGGTCTTGCCGCGCCGCTGCGCCATATTTGGGTTCAAAAGCGGACAAGGGTGTCGCAATCGGCGAAAAGGTATTGGTCTCGTGGTTCAGACGAGCGATGATGATTTTCAATGCCATGAGAGTGACTCCGTAATGTGTGCACGCTGATGCGATCTTGTTCGATGCTCAAATGGCCATGCT
>JBLHNV010000008.1:0-23535 GCA_047623125.1 Janthinobacterium sp.
GCCAGCGCATTGAAACTGCTCCACGGCGGCTGGTTTCCGCTGCTGCTGGGCGCGATCTTGTTCATCATCATGCTGACCTGGAAAAGTGGTCGCCAGCTGGTCTTTGAAAACCTGCAAAAGCATGCGATTCCGCTTGAGGATTTTCTGGGCTCGCTCTTCATCGCGCCGCCGCTGCGGGTGCCGGGCACCGCGATTTTCCTGCGCAGCGAGAGCGATGGCGTGCCGCACGCGATGTTGCACAACCTGTCGCACAACAAGGTCTTGCACGAACGTGTCGTATTCCTGACCGTGTATATACTCGAAGAGCCGTGGGTCACGTCGGCGCAACAGGTGCGTATCATCGACCTGGGCCATCAATGCTTCCAGCTCAATGTGCATTACGGCTTCAAGGATGAACCGGACATTCCGAAGATGCTGGCGCTGTGCGCCGAGCATGGCTTGGTATTTGAAATGATGGAAACGTCTTTTTTCATCGCGCGCCAGACGGTGATCTCGACGCCGGAGTCAGGCATGTCGCCTTGGCGCGAGCAATTGTTCGTGACGATGTCGCGCAATGCGCGCGGCGCCGCCGACTACTATCGAATCCCGAGCAACCGGGTCATCGAACTGGGCACGCAGGTCGAAATCTGACGCATGTCACGCCGTGGCTGGCGCTGGGTTGAACTCTGCTTGCCGGTCCCGAAACCTGCGCGCAGAGTGACCGGAGATGGACGCCGGGTTGCTTCAGTGTCGCGCCGACTTCGACAATGAAGGCGCTCGGCCAGCCCAGCCATGAGAGATGTTAGCCCGAGCGACGTTCGCCCGGGCGCAGAAAGCCGGCGCCTTGCAGCGCGAAGTGTGCCTGCGGCTCGTGCGCATGCACAGCGCCGCCCGGCGACACCACCAGCGCATCGCGCGCCAGCGCCAGGCGATCCGCTCAAACGGTCAGCGCTGCCGGCACAGATTGCTGGCCAGGTAAGCCTCGACGAAATCGTCGAAGCTGCCGCTGTTGGCCATTTCAATCTCGGCTTGCTGAGCGATCGATTGCGCGGCCAGTTCGGCAAAGTCGGCCTGTTCGCTTGCACTGGGCGGATGGGCTTTGAAATAAGCGGCGTGGGCCTGACTCTGGCGCACGCCGAATGCGGCGAACGAGTTGTTGTTCAGCTTCAGTTGCGCCAGCACCCGGGCCGATGGCGTGGCGTCCGCGTCGGCCAGCTTGGCCGCCTGCAGCGCCATCGACGCGGCGTACGCATCATCGCCGCGCCGGGTGTCGAGCAACGCCGCAACCGGCGCCATGCGCTGCAGTAATTCTTCGCCCCATTGCTGCAGCCCGATCTCGGTGTCGCCTTGCTGCAGCATCAAGCCCGGGCGCCGCCCTTCCTTGACGGTGCGGGCGAAGTTTTCGGTGTGGGTGGGGGTGTCCTGTTCCGATATCGCAGGGCTGTCGTCAAGCGCGCAAAACAGCAAGAAGGTGTCGAGGAAGCGCGCGCTTTGCAAGCTGATGCCGCTCGGTTCGAATGGATCAACATCCATGCAGCGCACTTCGATGTACTGCACGCCGCGCAGGCACAGCGCCTGGATCGGCCGCTCGCCGCTGCGGATCACGCGCTTGGGCCGGATCGTCGAATAGTATTCATTTTCGATCTGCAGCACGTTGGTGCTGATCTGGCTCCATTGACCATCTTTTTTGGTCCCCAGTTGCGCGTAGTGCGCGTAGGGCTGGTTGACGGCGCGCGTCAGCGTCGACACATAATCGTCGAGGCTGTTCTCATGAGGCATCAAGCCCGATTGCGCATCGTTCTGGTAGCCCAGGTCGCTCATGCGCAGGCTGGTCGCGTACGGCAAGTAGAGCGTGTCGCCTGATAGCGTGTCGAGCTGGTGCGGTGCGCCGCGCAGGAAGTCGCTTGATAGCGCCGGCGAGGCGCCGAACAGATACATCAGCAGCCAGCTGTAGCGGCGGAAATTGCGGATCGTCGCCAGGTAGCTTTCCGACTGGTAGGTCATCGCCGACGCAGGGTCATTGTCATCTTTTGCCAGCAAACGCCACAGATCCTCGTCGAGAGAATAATTGTAGTGAATGCCGGCGATGCATTGCATCGCCTTGCCATAGCGCAGCGCCAGGCCGCGCCGGTAGACGTGCTTCAGCATGCCCATGTGGGACTGACCATACCAGGCGATCTGAATCTCTTCTTCCGACGGCAAATGGCAGGGCATGGACTGACTCCATAGCAATTGACTGCCCAGTTTCGAGTACGCGTAGCAGTGGATGCGATCGAGCTGCTGCAGCGTGACTTCGATATCGGGTTCGGCCGGCGTGATGAATTCGAGCAAGGATTCGGCGTAATCGGTGGTGATTTGCGGGTGCGTCAGCGCAGAACCGAGCGCTGGTGGATGCCCGCTTGCAGCCAGATAACCGCGCGCATCGACGCGCAAGGTTTCCCGTTCGATGCCGCGCAAGCCGCCAGCAAGCAGCGGGCGGTTGGCATCTTGCGCCAGCAGCGCCAGGCGGCGGGTCAGTAGATTGGGCAATGTAAACATCCTTTCTTAAGCATCCAGCAATTAATTGGTGCTGAGAATAACCGAAAACCGGCAACCGCGTTGGTCTGCCGTCAGGGCGCTGTCATGCGCTGCGCCCGCCGCTGACCCGTTCTATGCCAGCGAGGTCGTTCCAGCTTTGAACTTCTGAAAATCCCTGTGCTGCCAGCAGTGCACGCACCGCATCAGCCTGATCGTAACCGTGTTCCATCAGCAGCCATCCGCAAGGCACCAGGTGGCGCGCTGCGTCTTGCGCGATCCGGTGCAGCGCGGACAAGCCATCGGCATGGTCGGTCAGCGCGCCCAGCGGCTCGAAAGGCAAGCCGCCCTGGGATAAATGGCTGTCCCCACTGGCGATGTAAGGCGGATTGGCGACGATGATGTCGAATCGTTGTTCCGGCTGTCGCAGCGCGCCATACCAGTCGCTCTCGACGAATGTCACGGCCACGTCATGCAAGGCGGCGTTGCCGCGCGCGACCATCAGCGCGGCGCTGCTGACATCGAGCGCAGTCACTTGCGCGTCTGGCCGTGCATGCGCCAGCGCGACCGCGATCGCGCCGCTGCCGGTGCCCATGTCGAGCACCGACCCTTGTTGCGGCAACCGGGCCAGCGCCAGGTCGACCAGCAGTTCGGTGTCGGGGCGGGGAATCAGCACTGCCGGGTTGACGTGGAATGCCAGGCCGTAGAATTCGCGCTGGCCGATCAGGTAAGCCATCGGCTCGCCATTGCAGCGCCGTTCGATCAGGTTCGACAGTTGGGCCGCTTCATCGCGGCTCAATACGCGTTCCGATTGCGTGATCAGTTGCACCCGCGTCAAACCCAGTACGTGGCACAGCAGCATGCGGTTTTCCAGCGGCCCCAGCAGCGGCCCGATTTGCAGCGCGCTCAGCGTGCTGCCGGCAGCGATGGCGCAAGGCGTCATTTTTTGCGTGCCAGAATCCAGGCCAGCGCGATGCCGAACAGCGTGAACCACAGGAATGACCATTGCGGGATGGACAAGCCGAAAAATGGCGCCAGCGCGTCTTCGCACAAACCGTCGGCCTGGAACATGAACGGCAGATATTCGGCGGTGAAGATCTTGTTGAGCGATGTTTGCAGCGGGTCGATGCCGCACGACAAGCCGGGGTTGGCCAGCACGTACAGGTGCTTGCCGGCCACGCCGATGCCGCCCAGCGCGCCCAGCAAACCGAAGCCGGCACCCAGGCGCGGTTTGCCGGCGAGTGCGCCGAACAGGGCCGCTAGCGCGATGCCCAGGAACAGATAGCGCTGGATCACGCATAGCGGACAAGGCAGCATGTCCATGACGTGCTGCAGCACCATCGCGACGCCCAGCAGGGCGATGCAGGCAGCGGCGATGGACAAGAGCAGGGTGCGCGATTGAGTCATTGAGTATCCGGTCAAGTTGTTGTGAGTTCGGCGTTGTTATGTGCAGCGCAATGGGCGCCAATTTTCGCATGAACCGCTGAAGAGCATTTTATCAGCGCACACGGGTCCTCAGTCGCCCAGTTCGGCCAGCAATTCGGCCTGGTGTTCGGCTACCAGCGCATTGCTCAATTCGGTCAAGTCGCCATCCATGATGAAATCAAGTTTGTACAAGGTCAGGTTGATCCGGTGATCCGTCATTCGGCCCTGCGGAAAGTTGTAGGTGCGGATGCGTTCACTGCGATCGCCCGAACCGATCAGGCTCTTGCGGGTCGCCGCTTCCGTTGATTGCTGCGCGCGCAACTGGACATCCTTGATGCGCGCGGCCAGCACCTTCATCGCCTGCGCCTTGTTCTTGTGCTGGCTGCGGTCGTCCTGGCATTCGACGACGATGCCGGTCGGCAAATGGGTGATCCGGACTGCCGAATCGGTCTTGTTGATGTGCTGGCCGCCGGCGCCCGAGGCGCGGTAAGTGTCGATCCGCAAGTCAGCCGGGTTGATGTTGATATCCTCGACTTCATCGGCTTCCGGCATCACCGCGACCGTGCAAGCGGACGTATGGATGCGGCCCTGCGTTTCGGTGGCCGGCACGCGCTGCACACGGTGGCCGCCGGATTCGAATTTCAGCTTCGAGTATGCGCCGGCGCCGACCAGGCGCACGATCACTTCGCGGTAGCCGCCCAGGTCCGATTCCGAGGCCGATACCAGTTCGACTTGCCAGCGGTTGCGCTCAGCGTAGCGCGTGTACATGCGCAACAGGTCGCCGGCGAACAGCGCCGATTCGTCGCCGCCGGTGCCGGCGCGGATTTCGAGGAAGATGTTGCGCTCGTCGTTGACATCCTTGGGCAGCAGCATTTTTTGCAGATCCGCTTCGAGTTGCTCCATGAGCGCTTTGGCAGCCTCGATTTCTTCCTGCGCCATTTCCTTCATTTCCGGGTCGGCCAGCATCTGTTGCGCGCTAGCGATGTCGGCGCTCGCGTTCTGGTAAGCGCCGTACAGTTCGACCAGCGGGCCGATTTCGGCGCGCTCGCGCGTCATTTTGCGGTAATTGTCCAGGTTCGCCGTAGCGTCCGGGTGCATCAACAGTTCGTCGAGTTCGACCAGGCGATTGGCCAGTTGATCCAGCTTGGCCAGCATTGATTGTTTCATGGGGGTCTGTCTTGAATAGGGAAAGAAGGCGGAAATGCAGAAATGCAGAAATCCAGAAGGAAGGCCGTGGCGCCATCGGTACGCCTGATGGGTCAGTTGCCGGGGCTTGCGACAGCGGCGCTAACGGCGGCTGCGCAATAATTGCGGCAGCAGCGTTGCCAGATGCGCGCGTTCTTCGCCCTGCGCACGATGCAGCGCCTGTTGCGGGCCGTGCAGAAATTTCGCCGTCAAGCCGCGCGACAGCGCTTCCAGCACGACGTCGATATCGGTGCCCTTGGCCAGCATCTTGCGGGCGCGCTCCAGTTCCAGCAGGCGCATCGCTTCGCTGGTTTCGTGCATGTCCTGGATCACCGGCACCATCGCGCGGTCATCGACCCAGTGCATGAACGATTGCACGCGCGTCTCGATGATCGCTTCGGCTTGCTCGACGGCGGCCTGGCGGCTGTCCATGCCGCTCTGGACGACCTTGCCCAGGTCGTCGACCGTGTACAGGAACACATCGTCCAGACGCGCGACTTCGGCTTCGATATCGCGCGGCACGGCCAGGTCGACCATGAACATCGGCTTGTGGCGGCGCGTCTTGACAGCGCGTTCGACCAGGCCCAGCCCGATCAATGGCAGCGACGATGCGGTACATGAAATGACGATGTCGAATTGTGCCAGTTGGTCCGGCAATTCGGCCAGCCGGATCGCGCGGCCGTTGTAGCGCTCGGCCAATTGTTCGCCGCGCGCCATCGTGCGGTTGGCGATCGTGATGCTTTTCGGATGATGCGCGGCAAAGTGGGTTGCGCACAGTTCGATCATTTCGCCGGCGCCGATGAGCAGCACGTGCTGTTCTGACAGCTTGTCAAAGATGCGTTGCGACAGCCGCACCGCGGCCGCTGCCATCGACACGCTGTGGGCGCCGATTTCGGTGGTGCTGCGCACTTCCTTGGCCACTGAGAAGCTGCGCTGGAACAGCTGGTGCAGATAAGTGCCCATGCCGCCTGCCGCTTCGGCCAGGCGCGCCGCATCTTTCATCTGGCCCAGAATTTGCGGCTCGCCCAGCACCATCGAATCGAGACCTGAAGCAACCCGGAATGCGTGGCGCACGGCGCCGTCGTGCGGCAACATGTACAAATGATGGCGCAGTTCGCTGTAATTGAGCTTGTGGTAATCGGCCAGGAAATGCGCGCTGGCGTCCAGCGGATTGGGCACCCGACTCGCCGCATACAGCTCGGTGCGGTTGCAGGTCGACAGGATCGCCGCTTCGTCGCTGCCGCGCGCATCGATGCGTTCGAACCAGGCGCGCGCGGCGATGACTGCCTGACCGAGTTGCTCAGGTCCGAGCGCGAGTTTTTCGCGCAGCGAAACTGGGGCAGTAGTGTGATTCAGGCCGACGGCGAGCAGTTGCATTGCGTGCTTTTATGGGGAGTTGTGATTCCATTATAGCTTGATGCATCCGTCGCAGTTGAAAGCGCTGTTGTAAAGCGGCCCGCTTCTTGGTGACGTCAGTCGGGTGGCGCCAATTGTTCGAGCCGGTAGCCGAAGCTGTATACCGGCATCAGCCGGTAGCCATGTTCCGGTTTCAGGCGCAGCTTGTTGCGCACCCTCGATACATGGGTGTCCAGCGTGCGCGACGCAATAAAGCTGTCGCGCAGCCATATTTCATCGTGTATGTAGGCGCGCGACAAGGGCCGTCCGATGTTGCGAAAAAATAACAATGCCAGCGCGAATTCCTTTTGCGTCAGTTCCAGCACACTGCCATCCATCAGCACGCGGCCGAGGCCGATGTCAAATGCGTACGGCCCGAATGTGACATGCGCCGGGCCTGTCGAGCCAGGCCCGGCAGGATAGGCGCGCCGCAGCAGTGCTTGCACGCGCGCGACGATCTCGCCGCGCCGCAGTGGCTTGAGCATGTAGTCATCGGCGCCGGCATCAAGGCCGGCGACGATATCGTTGCTGCCGGCATAGTCCGCCAGAAACGCTACCGGTGCATGAACCTGCATTTTTTCGCGCGCGCGCCGCAGCACTTCGGCGCCGTTCATGTCTGCCACTTGCCAATCCAGAATCAGCATGTCGTAGCATTCCTTGCGCATGTGCGCCAGCAAATCCCTGCCTTGCGAAAAACTGTCGCATACATGGCCGGCCGGGGTCAACGCCAGACACATCATGTCGGTCTGGCTGCGGTCGTGATCGAGGAGGGCGATGCGCATGCTGGGGCAGGTGGATCAGGGCGAAAAAGGTTAGGCTGCACCGCGCGAGTTGATCGGCGATGTCAAAAAGGAATCGTCCTGACTATAACAGAGATCATCCGGACCAGGCCCGGATGCCGTGCGCGCATGCAGGGCGAAGCGCCATGTCGGGCCGGCAGATGGCGCGCTATCTTTCCTGCATACAATCGCCGCAGCCCGTTGGCCGCGCGACTGATCAGGCGTCCGGCAGCACCACGTTGACATCGAGCACTTCCAGATTGCCTTGGCGGTCCAGCGAAATTTTGATGTCTTCCGGGCTCACTCTGGTGTATTTGGAAATCACCTCGATCAATTCCTTGTGCAGGGCTGGCAGGAAGTCGGGTCCGCCGCGTCCATTACGTTCACGCGCGATGATGATTTGCAGACGTTCCTTGGCCGCAGATGCCGTCTTGGGCTTGGCAGGGAATAGAAATGAAAGCAAGGCCATTACTTTGCTCCAAAGATGCGCTGCAGCAAACCGGGTTTTTCATAGTTGGTAAAGCGCATCGTACGTTCTTCGCCGAGGAAACGTGAAACCACGTCTTCATAAGCTTCAGCCACGTCGGTACCCTTGAAATGAATCGCCGGATTGCCCTGATTGGAGGCGTGCAATACCGACTCCGATTCGGGAATGATGCCAATCAACGGGATGCGCAGAATTTCCTGCACGTCCTGATAGGATAGCATTTCATCAGATTCCACCCGCTTTGGCGAGTAGCGGGTGATCAGCAAGTGCTCTTTGACCGGCTCTACTCCCGTTTGCGCACGGCGCGACTTGGCCTGGATGATGCCAAGGATGCGGTCCGAATCGCGCACCGACGACACTTCCGGATTGGTCACGATGACCGCTTCATCGGCGAACGTCATTGCCATCAGTGCGCCGTGCTCGATGCCCGCCGGCGAGTCGCAGACGATGAACTCGAATCCCATGTTCACCAGATCGTTCAGGACGCGTTCGACGCCAGCTTCGGACAGTGCATCTTTGTCGCGTGTTTGCGACGCAGGAAGAATGAACAGATTGTCGCAATGCTTGTCCTTGATCAGCGCCTGGTTCAGCGTGGCTTCCTTGTTGATTACATTGATCAGGTCGTAGACGACGCGGCGCTCGCAACCCATGATCAGATCGAGGTTGCGCAAGCCGACGTCAAAATCGATCACAACGGTTTTGTGGCCCCGCATGGCCAGGCCGGATGAAAAGCTTGCGCTTGAGGTCGTCTTGCCTACGCCGCCCTTGCCGGACGTCACAACAATAATTCTTGCCACAAAAAATCCTTTTAAAAAGTCAGCGCTTAGCTGCGAGTTGCGAGATGGATGGACAGTATATCTATTCGGTCACCAACGAGACTAATTTGCGCGCTCTGCCGTGCGAGCTCAGGCGGAAAGCCATCTTCGAAGGTGCGGTAGACGCCTGCGATCGATACCAGTTCCGGTTGCATCGACAGGGCAAAGATGCGCGCGCTGGCATCGCCCGAGGCACCGGCAAGCGCCCGTCCTTTGAGCACGCCGTAGACGTGGATGCTGCCGTCGGCGATGACTTCGGCGCCATTGTTGACGACCGCCGTGATGATCAGGTCGCGCCCGCGCGCATAAATGCGCTGGCCGGCGCGCACCGGCGTGTCGATGATCATCGCGCCGAGTGCTGCCTCAGCCACCTTGGCAGGTTCGCTGGCGGCAACCGGTGCTTCGAGTGCGGGGATTTCATTGCGCGCCGTGGTGCCGCTGTCGATGGTCAAGCCGTGCGCGATGATGCTTTGCTCCATCGGCGGCGCCGCATTACGCACCGCCACTGCATTGAGGCGGTAAGTCTTTAGCAACGCGATCAAGGCATTCCAGTCGATGCTGGCGCAATCCGATTGCAAAGCGCCGACATCGATCACGGCCAGGTCGTCTTCAAAAAAGTCCGGCACGCCGCCGGTCATTTTTTTCAAGGCAGCATCGAGCGCGGGACCGTCGGCCGTATGCAGGATCACGGAAATGGCGACGACAGTCGAGATTTTGATTTCAACGGGATTTTTTA
Organism: Janthinobacterium sp.; assembly: GCA_047623125.1. GTDB lineage: Bacteria > Pseudomonadota > Gammaproteobacteria > Burkholderiales > Burkholderiaceae_D > Janthinobacterium. Next base: position 9,316 of record JBLHNV010000008.1, read on the forward strand.
CTGGGCTTTTTGACATAACGACACTAGTGGTGCTGATTGAATGTTGCTTATTGAGCCGCGCTGATTTTGCACACTGTATTCGTGGATACTTGTTGCGCAACACTTGCGCACCGATGCTGACAGAGCGATGACAGTCTTGCTATCCCTTGCCTTGGCAAGTTGTCAGGCGGTTTCTGCCGATGATTGATTTCATTCTACTGCGAAACAGGCGCTAGTGGCGCAGATGACATTGTCCTGCCACAAAGAGCCGTCGTCCGGTTTCTGCTCCGGCACGCTTATATGTTAGATATTTTGATAATATTGACTTATGTCAAAGTTCACTTTGGAACTGCCAATTAACATCATGAACTATGTATCGCATCAATGTCATCCATCATTCGACGAAGGCTTTTATGTTTTCAATAGCGAAAAAATTATCTCAAGTCACGAAATCCGTTTTCGACGAACAATTGTTTGGTTTTACCAAGCTGGTCGAGGCAGTGATCGATAGTGGCATGGGTGTCGTTGAGATCAACGTGGATGCGATCAAGACATCGACGGCCGCCGCCGCTGTTGCAAGCAATCAGTTTTTGCGCATTCAAAATAGCAGCGACTTGCTCAGTTTGATGACGGCTCAGTCGCAACAGACGCTTGAACACGTCAACGCCTATGGTCGTCAGGTGGTCGATACCACCAGAGACGCTCAGGCCCGTTTTTTGGTTCTGGGGCAATCCGGGCCGGAGGCCTCGGACCATAAAGTGGTCAAGCTGATCGGCATCGTCCAAAAAGACGAGGCCCGGATTATTGCTACAAAATCAATTTCGAAAAATGCGCTCGATGATGCGCATGGCGGGTATGATAATCCCGTGCCCGCTGGCAAGAAAGTGAAGGCAGGCAGCGCTATCGCCAGCGCCGTCAGCCCTGATGTTGACGTCACACGCCGTCAGGTCCGGGCCAAGGATGGGCCAGCCTGAATTCGGGCCAGACCTGCTTTCTGACGCCGGCGTTGCCGCAATCAAACTATCAGACTATCGGAGAAATAAATGGATGATGTCGTCATCGTGGCCGCAGGCCGTACCGCAGTAGGAAAATTTGGTGGCAGCCTGGCAAAGATTGCCGCTGCCGATCTGGGTGCCCATGTCATCAAGGGGTTGCTGGCGAAAACCGGCATCGATCCCGCCTTGATCAGCGAAGCGATACTGGGTCAGGTGCTGACCGCCGGCGTCGGCCAGAATCCGGCACGCCAGGCTGTCATCAAGGCCGGCTTGCCAGATTCGGTCCCTGCCTTCACGATCAACAAGGTGTGCGGCAGCGGTTTGAAAGCGACACATCTGGCGGCCCAGGCCATCCGTTGCGGCGATGCCAACATCATCATTGCCGGCGGCCAGGAAAACATGAGCGCATCGCCGCATGTGATGAACGGCTCGCGCGACGGCACCCGCATGGGTGAAATCAAGATGGCCGACACGATGATCGTCGATGGCTTGTGGGACGTCTACAACCAATACCATATGGGCGTCACGGCCGAGAATGTCGCGAAAAAATACGCGATCTCGCGCGCCGAACAAGATGCATTCGCGCTGGCGTCGCAACAGAAGGCCGAAGCAGCGCAAAAGGCGGGCAAGTTCAGGGATGAAATTCTGGCACTCGATATCGTGCAGAAAAAAACCACAGTCGTGTTCGATAACGATGAATACGTGAAGCAAGGTTCCACGCTCGAATCGCTGGCCAGTTTGCGTCCGGCTTTTGCGAAAGACGGCACGGTCACGGCCGGCAATGCGTCCGGCCTGAATGATGGTGCGGCAGCCGTGATCATGATGTCGGCCAAAATGGCCAAGGACCTGGGTTTGAACGTGCTGGTGCGCATCAAGGCGTATGCCTCGTCCGGTATCGATCCGTCGATCATGGGCATGGGTCCGGTGTCGGCCACGCGGCTGTGCCTGAAAAAGGCGGGCTGGACGCATCAGGATCTCGATCTGATGGAAATCAACGAGGCATTTGCCGCGCAAGCGATTGCCGTCAACCAGGAAATGGACTGGGATACCAGCAAGATCAATGTGAATGGTGGTGCGATTGCGATCGGCCACCCGATTGGTGCGTCAGGTGCCCGCATCCTGGTCACCTTGATCCATGAAATGATTCGCCGCGATGCCAAGCGCGGCCTGGCCGCTTTGTGCATCGGTGGTGGTATGGGCGTGGCCTTGGCCATCGAGCGGGATTAAACAGATTTTTTAGCGGTAATAAAACAATAAAGGAGATCAAAATGGCACGAGTAGCATTGGTAACTGGCGGTATGGGGGGGTTGGGCGAAGCGGTGTGCTTCAAATTGGCGGCGCTGGGTTATCGGGTAGTGACGACGCATTCGCCAGGCAACACCAAGGTCGATGCATGGCTGGCCACGACGCGCGACATGGGTTACGACTTCAAGGCTTATCCATGCGACGTGGCTGACTTCGATTCCGCGCAGGCTTGCGTGACGGCGATTGAAAAAGATATCGGTCCGGTCGAGGTGTTGGTTAACAATGCCGGTATCACGCGCGACATGACGTTCAAGAAGATGGGCAAGCCGGACTGGGATGCTGTCATCGGTACCAATCTGGACTCGGTCTTCAACATGACGAAACCGGTCTGCGATGGCATGGTCGAGCGCGGCTGGGGCCGTATCATCAACATCTCGTCGGTGAACGGTCAAAAAGGTGCTTTCGGCCAGACCAACTATTCAGCTGCCAAGGCTGGCATGCACGGCTTCACGAAGTCGCTGGCGCTGGAAGTGGCACGCAAGGGCGTCACCGTCAACACGATTTCGCCGGGTTACATCGGCACCAAAATGGTGATGGCGATCCCGCAGGAAGTGCTGGACACCAAGATCATCCCGCAAATCCCGATGGCGCGTCTGGGCAAGCCTGAAGAAGTCGCCGGTCTGGTCGCCTATCTGTCCTCCGATGAAGCCGCTTTTGTCACCGGCGCCAACATCTCGATCAATGGCGGCCAGCACATGTCGTAATGTCGGGCTGCCTCTGGCGCAGACTGCACGATAAAAAAAAGCACCTTCGGGTGCTTTTTTTGGATGGTGTTGGCGCAGCGCGTCATAACCGTAGCTATAACTGTTTTAATGCGGCAGGCGCAAATGCAGCCGGGCGCTCGACGATTTCAATCCGGTAGCCATAGCCGTAGACCGAAATGATTTCCCAGCCATTTTCGGGATAGATGTGCAACTTGCGCCGCAACCGGCTGATGTGGGTATCGACGGTGCGGGTGTCGATCTCCGCCTGCAAGCCCCAGATCACTTCGAGCAGATGAACCCGCGATAGCAAACGTCCCGGATTCTGGAACAGATAGCAGGCAACTTCATATTCTTTTTGCGTCAGCTCGACCAGTTCGCCCAACGCCATGATCTTGCGATTTTCCTGGTGTATTTCATACACGCCCAGTTTCAGCACCTGCTGCCGCGCCGCCCGGTTGCGCCGGCCCAGAGCCTCGATGCGGGCAATCAATTCGAAGTACTTGGGCGGCTTGACCATATAGTCATCAGCGCCCATGCGCAAGGCGTTGACGGCATCGGATTCGGCATCGCGGGCGGTGACGACGATGATTGAAATGGACCAGCCCAGATTCTCGCGCACCCAGGACAGAACCTTGTCGCCGGTGCCGTCGGGCAGCGACACGTCGCACAGCAACAGGTCAAACTTTTCAGTCTTGAGTGCGGCCAGCAAGTCGGCGCCTACCGAGTACATCTGGAACTGATGCTGCGCTGTCGAGAGCCACAACTTATAGAGTTCAATCTGAATCAAATTACTTTCAAGTACCGCAATACGCATCAAAATTCTCCGGCAAGCCTACATCGGGTGAGCTATAAGAAAAGGTTTCCAGAATGAATCAAAAAAGCGTGCACTCGTGCGTAGCCTGCCTTGTCAGAGCGCAGGGCGCGAGTCCGGCGCGATGAGTCTGCTTTATGACGGCAGCAAGCGTGGGTTCGATGTGGCCGTTGGCTTGCTGCTGCTGCCGCTGCTATTTTTTGGTACGCGGCGCGCCACCGTGCTCGGTTTGTTGCGCGGGAATTTAACGTTGATCGGTCCGCGTTTACCCCAGGGTGCCGCCGTCAAGCACGGTTTGTATTGCCTTTGGTGGTTGCGCCGGCGCAGCAATATCGATTACACGACCGAAGCCGAGGCTGATGCTGAATACCTGACCGGGCGCAGCCTGCGCACCGATCTGGCGATCCTGATGCGAGTTTGCCTGGCAGGTCTGTATGGTGCGCCGGTGAGCAGCCATGCCGTGAGCCAGTTGATCGGTGGCGTGCATCTGCTGAACTTGCGCGTCGATGATTTACTCGATGCGATCGCTGGCGCGCTGCATGCGCGGGCACCGGTCCGGATTGCCTTCGTGAATCCCGATTGCGTTAATATCGCCGCCAATGATGCCCATTACCGCCGCTGCCTGGCTGCTTCCGACTGGGTTTGTGCCGATGGCATCGGCATGAAAATCGCCGGCAGCCTGCTGCAGCGTCCGGTGTGCCAGAACATCAATGGCACCGACCTGCTTGACCAGCCTGACCCGCACCATGCCCTTCAGCGGCACGCCATAATCGACGCTGTCGACCAGGCTGCGCATGATATAGAGTCCGAATCCGCCGCACGATTGGCCGGTGAAATCGGGCTCCTGTTCGGCATTGAGCATTACCGGCGCGCCCGGGTAATACATTTCCAGCACCAGCGTATCTGCGGCCGGCGTGACCGTGAAGCGGCAAGCCAGGCAGGTATCTTGCAGCGGCTGGCGGGTGTGCTTGATCGCATTGGTGGCTGCTTCATACACTGCCAGCAGCATCGCTTCGGCATCCTCGCGTGGCCAGTGCGCGCTGGCTTGTTCGATGTAGCGCCGCAGCGCCGGCAGCGCATCGAGACGAAATGGCAGCGTCAGGTAAACGTCGCTGTGCCGGTCCGATGGCGTCGCATGCACCGGGTGCGCTGCCAATTGCACCGGGCGCAGCCGCACCATCAGCACCGTCTTGTCATCGATGCTGCGCGCGCTGCCGCCGCAAGCAACGAGCCGCTGGCGCAGCATTTGCAGCGCCGCTGCCGATGGCAGTTTCGCATCGCGACTTTCCCGCAGCCAGTTTGCCACGCCGTCGGCGCCGAATTCGACACCGGCCGCGCTGCATACTTCGGAAATGCCATCCGAATACATGACCAGCTGGTCGTCATTGCCGATGCGCAGCACGCGCTGCTCGTAAACTTCGGATAGCAGCACGCCGATCGGCAGGTTGTCACCCGGGATATGCTCGACATCGATGCTGCCGGCGCGCGCCAGCAGCCCCATGGTGTGGCCGGCGTTGACCACGGTCACGGTGCCGGCGTCGGCGTCAAACATGTATAGCGCCAGCGTGACGAAGCAATTCATCCGGATCAGCTCGGGTGTCATTTTTTTGTGCAACGCGTTGACGATCGCCGCCGCGCACGGCAGTGTGCCGCCGTTCGACAGCAGTTCGGCCAGCACCTGGTAATACCCGTTCTTGACGCCGGCGCCGATCATCGCCGCATGGATGCCCTTGCCCATCACATCGCCGACCAGCACGTTGAAGCGGGTCGGCGTATGCTGCGAGACCGCAATGAAGTCGCCATGCAAGCCTTGTGACGGCTCGACATAGTGGGCGATCCACGCGCCGGTCATCTCCTGCGGCACGTCGGCCATCAGCAGCGCTCGCTGGATGTCGTAGCAGATGGCCAGTTCGCGCGCGCGCGCGGCTTTTACTTCCAGCCCCGCCTGCTTGTGTTCGGTGATGTCTATCATGGCGCCGACCAGCTTGCTTGGCGAGCCGTCGGCGTCGATCAGGTTATCGGCCCGGTCGACGACATGGCGCACTTCGCCGTTGGGGCGGATGATGCGGTATTCGAGTTCGAAACGCTCGCGTTCGTTCCAACCGGAGCTATACGCTTTCGCTATTCTGATCCGGTCTTCCGGGTGGATCAGCGTGATGCAATAATCGAAATCGATGGCCTGGGCCAGCGCCGGATCGAGGCCGAAGATGCGGTAAGTTTCATCCGACCAGGTGATCTTGCCGCACGAAACATCGTATTCCCAGCTGCCGACATGGGCGATTTTTTGCGCATTATTGAGCAATTGGCCCGATGCCTGCAATTGCTGTTCCACCTGCCTGAAATGAGTCACGTCGGTCAGGATCGTGACCACGCCCAGCACGCTGGTGCCTGGTCCGAACTGGGGCAGGAATTCGGCCCGCATGCTGCGTCTTCCGCTCGCGCTTTGATGAATGAAGTCGAACGTCGAAGGCTGGCCTTGCATCGCCGCCAGCACATGCGGTTTGCATACCGTGTAGGTTTCGGGGCTGGTCACGGCGATCACCTTGTGGCCGGTGATGTCGGCCAATGGCCGGCCAGTCAGTTTTTCGAATGCCAGGTTGTTGAACTGGTATCTTTCATCCGGCGTGATGTAGCCAACCAGCATCGGCAGGCTATCGGCGATCAAGCGCAGCAACTGTTCGCTGGCGACCAGCTTTTGCCTGGCCTCCTTGCGCTCTGTGACATCGATCAGCGCGCCCACCAGCCGCAGCGCGCGGCCATGCTCATCCTTGACCATTTCGGCCGCGTCGATCACTTGGCGCACGCTGCCATCGGGCAGCACCAGCTTGAATTCAATCCGAAAGCCGACGCCATCAAGAATCGCCTGCTGCAGCACGGACCCGACGCGGGCCCGGTCGTCCGGATGGATCAGTGCACTGATTGCTTGCTGCGTCAGTTCCGGCATCGACGTTGGCAGCAAGCCATGGGTACGGTAATTTTCATCGGACCAGCTGATCTTGCCACTCACCAAGTCATGTTCCCAGCTGCCGACATGGGCGATGGCCTGGGCTTGCTTGAGCGAATCCTGGGAGCGCAGCAATGCTTGCTGTACGGCCTTGTACTGGCCGACGTCGGTGACCACGGTGACGGTGCCCTCGACGTTGCCGTGACGGTCGAATTGCGGCATGAATTGGACGCGCACATCGCGCGGCACCAAGTAGGCATCCGAACAGAATTCGATCACCGAAGCCTCGCCGCGCAATGCCGCCGCCAAAGGCAGGCGCAGTTGTTCATGCGCCAACGGGCCGATCAGATCGGCGACCAGCATGCCCGATATCTGGTGGCACGGCTTGCCGGTCCAGCTTTCGTAAGTGTGGTTGATGAAGCGGTAGCGCTGGTCGAGGCCGATGTAATTGACCAGCATCGGCAAGCTGTCCCCAATCGAACGCAGCATCTGGTCCGAGCGCGCCCGCACCTGAGCATGCTGATTCAAACGCCAACCCTGGTAGCCCAGACCGGCCAGCAGCAGCAGCGCCACGGAAAAATACCTCAGCGTGGTCGAACGCCAGGGCGCCAGCACTTCATCGCGGTTCATCGATACCACCGCCGTCAGCGCGTATTGCGACATAGTGTCGAATCCGTAGATGCGCGCCAAACCATCGATCGACGAGATCAGCCGCGCATTGCCGGACGGCAGTTTCGATGTGTAATCGCGTAACAGCTGCTTGCCTTTGGTGTACTGGCCGACCAGACTTTCGACGTGCGGGCGGCGCGCAAGAATGATGCCGTCGGTTGCTGCCAGCGTGATTGTGCCCTGGTTGCCAATCGCAAAGTCAGCGAAATAGCGCTCGAAGGTATCGACCGCTATCGAGGCTACGGCTACGCCGGCAAAGCGGCCATCGGGATGGTCGATGCGGCGCGAAAGCGTCACCATCCATGCATTATCATAATAGGATCGCAGCGGCATGCCGACATGCGGCGCGCGCGATGGGTGGTCGCGGTGGAAGCGGAAGTATGCGTGCAGCGCATGATCTTGCGACATGTCTGGCGTCGCCAGCAGCCCTATCTGGGACTGCCCTTGCTCATCGAGCAGCATCAGGTTGCGCAGTATCGGCAATTCGGTCAGCGCCATCGCCAGCTTTGCTTGCAAGCCAGGCATCGCGGCGCGCGGACCCTGGCCGCTGGCCCGGTATCGGTCTTTTTCCAGGACTTCCAAGATACCACTCAAGATCAGGTTGGCCTTGTCGAAACTATCGTTGCCATTTTGGGCGATCGCGCGCGCGAGGTTGGCGGTGGTCAGTTCGGCTTGCCGCAATTGTTCGTTGCGCGCTGTCCAGCGCTCCCAGCCGATTGCCGCCAGGAACAGCAGGCAGACGAGCACCAGTAACGCGACATGGGTGGATATCAGCGACCGGTGCAGCTTGAATGGAAACTTGAACGTCAATGTGACTCCGGGTTGGGACTTCGCCTGGGCTGGTGCCAGGATGGGATGTTCAGGCTGCTCTGTCCGCGCCAGGGTCGGCGTGCCAATGCGTGGCAACGCTTGCCGGGCGAGTTAGCTTGCGATCATAAGTCATTCGGATATTTTTATTGTTAAAGCGGAACTTTTTGCATAATGATTTACAATGATTTACGCTTCGGACCTAATTGAATTGAGTGATTGCACGACACCAAAAAGGAGTGCCATGACCGCGCCACCCTTGTTTGCCGCGCTGGAACCGCGCCGCCACGGCATGCTGGCGGTCGACCAGCTGCACACCATTTACTGGGAAGAGTGCGGCAATCCGGACGGCGTGCCAGTGCTATTCCTGCACGGCGGCCCCGGCACCGGACTGTCGCCGCAGCACCGGCGTTTTTTCGACCCGCAATACTATCGTGTGATCCTGTTCGACCAGCGCGGTGCCGGTCGCTCGACGCCGCTCGGCGAGTGGCGCAGCAACACGACGCCATTGCTGATTGGCGACATCGAGCGCCTGCGCGCGCTGTTTTGCGTGGACCGGTGGCTGGTCTTCGGCGGTTCGTGGGGCGCGACGCTGGCGCTCGCCTATGGCGAAGCACATCCGGAGCGCTGCTTGGGCTTCATACTACGCGGTGTATTCCTGTGCACCGATGCCGAGATCGACTGGTTCATCGATGGCGTGCGCTGGCTGTTCCCGGAACTGCATGCGCAATTCTCGCAGCTCATTCCCGCTGCCGAGCGCGGCGATCTGCTGGCTGCCTACGCCCGCCGCATGCTGTGCGACGATCCTGCCTTGTACTGGCCTGCGGTGCGCAGCTGGAGCCGCTTCGAAGGGCGTCGCGTGTCCCTGCTACCGCAGCTTGACGAGGCACCGAACGATGCCTACGACCTGGCCGTGGGTCGCCTCGAAGCTCATTATATGACCAACCGCGGCTTTCTGAACGAAGATCAGCTGATCGCCCGTATTGCGACCATTCATCATTTGCCAGCCGTCATCGTGCAGGGGCGATACGATGCAATTTGCCCACCGCTGTCTGCGTATCGATTGCATCAGGCCTGGTCCGGCTCCCGGCTTCGCATCATCGCCGATGCCGGCCACGGCGCGCTGGAACCGGGCATCGCCGGGGCGCTGGTCGAGGCGACCGAGCAATTTAAACGGCACGGCCGATTCACCTGACGCATTGCAACTGCTACACTGGGAGACGCTGGCAGAGGCGCGATGTGCGCCCGCCGCAGCGGTTCTGCGCGAGCATCGTTGCACAATCATCCTTGTTCCACCTTCACCGAATAGAGTTCAGCATGCACGACTATCAACGCCCCCCGACCCTGTACCGCTACGGCGAGCGCCACGCGCTCGAACTGGCGCTCACGCTGGGACAATTCCGGCTGATCCCGGCCGCCAACTGCCTGACGCTGAGCTTTTCCCAAGCCTGGGACAAGCCGTTGTTCGATCTGCTGGCGCCGGCCGACAGCTGTCTGATCATCCATAACAGCGAAGAATTCGGCGAGCGCTTGCACCGCGCGGTGCAGCGCACGTTGCCAAGCTGGGCCGGCATCGATGGCGCCGTTGAGTACGGCGTGCGCGCCGCGCTCGGCGCGGCATTTACGAAAACGGCGTCGGAAGCGCCTGAAAAGGAGTGGTTGTTTGCGTGGCGCGCGATGCAGACGCGGGCCAGCCTCAATCCGGTGCAAATTTCCATCGGTAGCCTGGAAAGCTTCGCCGAGTTGCGCGACCGCGACACTTACCCGGCCTGACCTGCCTGGTCGCTGGCAGCGCGGGCGCGGTTGCCCGATCGGGCCTCAGTTGTCCGTCTGCTCGCGCCCACCGGCCAGCCGTGCCAGCACCGCTTGCATCATGCGCCGTATGTCGTGGCGCACCATCGACACGCCGAACAGGCCGGGCACGTAGAAATCGGGCATCAGGCGGCCCCGGTAGATGATGCGCACGCTGCCGGCCGGGTTGGGGCCCGACAGCGCGGGCCGCAACTCCCAGCGCGCTTCGTAATGCTGCATGTTGCCCGAGATGAGTGCGATGTCGATCGCCGACATCGGGGTTTCGGTGGCGCGCACGATCAGGTGGATCGGTTTTGCTATGAACAGGAAGCGGGCGGCCCCGAACTGCTCGATGACGATCTGGTTGCCGGCGCGTGACAGGATCTTCGCCGAAGCCAGTTCGGGCACGAATTCGCTCATCCGTTCGTAATCGGTCAGGATCTTCCATGCCGCTGCCAGCGGCGTGTGCACGGTGGCGCTGGCATCGACTTGATACAGCGTGTGCCCATCCGACGTGATCTGCGTTACCGCCACTTCCAGTGTCGGATTGTCTGGCACAGACACTTGCGCCAGCACCGGCCCGGCGCAAGTGATCAGCAGGCAAAACAATCGTCGCAGCATGCCTGCAGCGTACGAGAAAGGACGGGAAAAGACAAGCCGTTCAGCAAGCCTGACTGCAAGCAATGCTACTTCGACAGGGATACTTTAGTGCCCGTCATCTAATCAAATCGGCTCTAATGGTGGCCTTATGCAAAACCTTTTATGCAGGATCTTGCAACCACCCAATCAGATTGCCTATATGAATACCGAGCACTATCCGCATTTGCTGGCCCCGCTGGACCTGGGATTCACGACGCTGCGCAATCGCTCAATCATGGGCTCGATGCATACCGGCCTCGAAGATCGCTTTTACAATTACGGCAAGCTGGCGGCCTTTTACCGCGAGCGCGCGCGCGGCGGCGTCGGCCTGATTGTCACCGGGGGCATTTCGCCGAACCGGGCCGGGTGGCTGCTGCCCTTCGGCGGCACCCTCAATTGGCTGGGCGACATATTCAATCATCGCCGCGTGACCCGCGCCGTGCATGCAGAAGGCGGCAAGATACTGCTGCAAATCCTGCATGCGGGGCGCTATGGCTATCAGCCATTCGTGGTGTCGGCATCAAGCAAAAAATCTCCGATTTCTCCATTTCGCCCGCGCGCTTTGAGCGCGCGCGGCATCCGCAGCACGATCGGCGACTATGCGCGCTGCGCCCGGATGGCCAGACGCGCCGGCTACGACGGCATCGAGGTGATGGGCAGCGAAGGTTATCTGCTGAACCAGTTTCTGTGCGCGCGCACCAACACCAGAACCGACGAGTGGGGCGGCAGCATTGAAAACCGGATGCGCCTGCCAGTCGAGATCGTCAAGCGGATACGCGCTGAAGTCGGCTCTGATTTCATCATCATGTACCGCCATTCGCTGCTCGACCTGGTCGACGGCGGCAATAGTTGGGATGAGGTGGTGACGGTCGCCAAGGCGCTGGAGCAGGCCGGCGTGACGATCATGAACACCGGCTTCGGCTGGCACGAAGCGCGCGTGCCGACCATTGTCACGTCGGTGCCGCGCGCCGCCTTTGCCTGCGTTGCCGGGCGCTTGCGCAGCGCACTGACGATTCCGGTCGTCGCCTCGAATCGCATCAACACGCCGTTTGACGCCAATGACATCCTGGCGCGCGGCGATGCGGACCTGGTGTCGATGGCGCGCCCGTTCCTGGCCGATCCGAATTTCGTCGCCAAGGCGGCCAGCGGGCACAGCGCTGACATCAACACCTGCATCGGCTGCAACCAGGCTTGCCTGGACCATACTTTTGCCAATCGGCGCGCCAGTTGCCTGGTCAACCCGCGTGCCTGCCATGAAACGGAACTGGTTTACAAGAAAACGGCCAAGGCGCGCCGCGTCGCCGTGGTCGGCGCCGGTCCGGCCGGCCTGTCGGCTGCCACCGTCGCCGCCGAATGCGGGCACGACGTGACCTTGTTCGATTCCAGCCTCGAAGTGGGCGGCCAGTTCAAGATCGCGATGCAAATCCCCGGCAAGGAAGAATTCGCCGAAACGATACGCTACTTCCGGCGCCAGCTCGATGTGCAAGGCGTCAAACTCGAGCTGGGTAAACGCGTGACGCGCGAGCAATTGCTGGTCGGAAAGTACGACGACGTCATCGTCGCTACCGGCATCCAGCAGCGCCGCCCGCCGATTCCCGGCATCGATCATCCGAAGGTGTTGTCCTATCTCGATGTGTTGCAGCACAAGGTGCCTGTTGGCAAGCGCGTCGCGATCATCGGCGCCGGCGGCATCGGCTTTGATGTCGGCGAATATCTGTTGCACGATCCTGCCACGCCGCTGCCGCTGCCGATCGAAGCCTGGACCCGCGAGTGGGGCGTCGACCTCAAAGGCACCAGCAACGGCGGCCTGGCAGTGCAGTCAGTGCCGCCGGCACAACAAGCACAACCCGTGCGCCAGATTTTTTTATTACAGCGCAAGACGTCAAAAATCGGCGCCGGTCTGGGCAAGACGTCGGGCTGGGTCCACCGCGCCACGTTGCTGCGCCACGGCGTCGAGATGCTGGCCGGCGTTCAATACGACAGGATTGACGACCAGGGCTTGCACATCACGATCGGCGGCCAGTCGCGCGTGCTGGAAGTCGATCATGTCGTCATTTGCGCCGGACAGGATAGCCTCACTGAGCTGATGCCGGACCCGGCGGTGACGCTGGGGCCGCGCTTTCACAAGATCGGTGGCGCCGCGCTGGCGTCCGAACTCGACGCCAAGCGCGCCATCAGGGAAGGCGCCGAACTGGCTTGCACGTTGTAAGCCAGGGTGGTCGAGGGTGCCTTAATGCGCGCTGTGACCGGTTTTTTTGCGCGTAAATGTGTCCAGCACATATTGCGTCATGCCGTTTGCCAGTTCCTGTTCGCCGAGGAAGACCCGGCCGGCGTTTTCGAGGCGCAGCAATGCCGCTTCTTCGGCGCTATGGCTGCGCAGCACGATCTCGATAGCGGGATTGAGCGCGCGCGCGGTCGCGACCATCGCGCGCACGTGGAAGGTGTCCGGTGTCGCGATCACCAGCATCGCGGCGCGCGCGATATGGGCCTGGATCAGCACGGCCGGATCGCTGGCATTGCCGGCCACGGCGGGAATGCCGCGCTTGCGCAGCTGATCGACGATCTCGCGGTTTTCCTCGGCCACCACGAAATGGATGGCGCGCTCGGCCAACGCATCGGCGATGCCGCGTCCGACCCGGCCATAGCCGACCAGCACCACCTGTTCGGACAGCTTGTTGGCATCCACGGTGAACGGCAACTCGGCCAGCGGATCGGCTGGACGTTCAAACTTGTGCGCGAAATCGCTGGCATCAAGCCAGTTCTTGAGCGGCTTGGACAGATGGAACACCAGCGGATTGAGCGTGATCGAAATGATGGCGCCGGCCAGGATCAGGTGCTGGCCTTCGATCGGCATCAGGTTCAGCGAGATTCCGAGCGCGGCCAGGATGAACGAAAATTCGCCGATCTGGGCCAGGCTGGCCGAGACGATCAATGCCGTCTTCGGCGGATAGCGCAGCGCCATCACCAGCAAGAAGGCGGCGATCGATTTGCCGAAGATGATGATCGCGACCACGGCCAGCACGTGCAGCGGTTGGTCGACCAGGATGCGCGGCTCGAACAGCATGCCGACCGACACGAAAAACAGCACTGCGAAAGCATCGCGCAGCGGCAGTGATTCCTGCGCCGCGCGGTGGCTGAGCTCCGATTCGCGCAGCACCATGCCGGCAAAGAATGCCCCCAGCGCGAACGAGACGCCGAATAACCGGGTCGAGCCGTAGGCGATGCCAACGGCGGCGGCGAGCACGCACAGGGTAAACAATTCGCGCGATCCGGTACGCGCCACTTGCCACAATATCCATGGAAATACCTTGCGTCCGACCAGCAGCATCAGCGCGATGAAGGCCGCCACTTGACCCAGTGTGATGGCCATCGTGAACCAGAGATTATCGCCCGCCGCGCCAGCCTCGGCGCTGGTGCTGCCCAGGATGCCGGCCAGCGGCGGCAGCAGTACCAGCACCAGCACGGTGACCAGGTCTTCGACCACCAGCCAGCCGACCGCGATGCGGCCATTGAGCGTATCGAGGATGCCGCGCTCTTCCAGAGCGCGCAGCAGCACGACGGTGCTGGCGACCGACA
>JBLHNV010000009.1:0-22153 GCA_047623125.1 Janthinobacterium sp.
CGTGCTCTGGCCCGCTCCATGCCAGCGTTTCCGTGAGGCTCGATCCAGCGTGCTGGCACCGCTACCGGCGCCAGCATCACCATCAAAACAGCGGCAATTGTTAAAATCAAGACATCATTTATTGCCCGCTTTATTTCCCTGCTTGCCAGCTTGCCGTTTTTCCGAGCGGGCGCGTGGTAGCGCTGAACTCGATGAACTTTCCATTTCACTGGACGCCGCCTGCCGACTTTCGCCGCCTCTGCGGCCAATTTCAGCCATATGCTCCCGGTCGCGACTGACAGAGACGCCCCCCTTTTGTCCGGCGCTGCGTGCTTCGTTGGAATCAAACTCGTGTGCAGTGCCTTTCTGGTGTGCCGCCTGACCCCCTTTGCTGGCGATTTCGCGCTGTAGTTGTTGATCCATCGCGGCGAAGCCGCGTTTGCCGGTTTCCATGCCGCCTTTTTGCATGCTTGAACTTTTGGACGTTTGACTGTTGCCCTTGGTTCGTTTGGCTCCCTCTTTGCTTGCCATGCTGATCTCCTTGTGCAAAATTCCAATGCGAATCGTCGCCATAGTGGCGGCACGTGAGGGCGCCGAGACTGTCTGGCCGAGCCTGCCCGGCCGAGCCTGTCCGGCCGAGCCTGCCCAGCAGATCGCTGTCGATCGGATGGTCAAGTCGCTCTCGTTCTTTAGATTGAGTCGTCTCAGATTGGTTCCGCCGACATGGGATTGGCATATGCGAGCCTGGAGTGCTGGGAACGATCGCAAAGGGATGGCATCAACGATCAACAATCAACAATTAACGATCAACGATCGGCTATCCAGCAGCGCGTGCAAAATACCGCTTGCAAGATACCGCTTGCAAGATATCGCTTGCCAGGCATGGCCCGGGTTCCGGCCTCCCGGCGTGTCGATGGCCGACTTTGCTGCGCGTCGCTTGCGGCGGCGGCAGTCGTGCGCTACCAGGCGGATATTTTGGCGCAGTGATTACTGACGTTGGCTGACGCTTTCGGTTTCTTCTGCTACGGCGTGTACAGTGCCATCGACCGCAGACGTGATACCTTGCGTCGCTTTCCGTATCTGTGATTCGGTCACCCTGATCAGCTCCACGTGGGCGCCGGCGATCAGATCGGACATGTTCTGCTGATAGTTGCGCAACCTGTCGGACATCGGTTGAATCTGGTCCGCTGCTGCCAGCGCCCATTGCCCGGCGTCTTGAGCTTGCATCCACTGGTGATGGGCTGTGTGGCATTCGCTGATCATCTGTTGCGTCAGTTGCATATGCAACGCCACGATCTTTTCCGACGTCGTCAACAGGTTGTTGGCGATGCCGGCGAAAAATGATAACGGCCTTTCCACATGGCGTCCGAAGGCCGCACTGGTCGCTGGCAATAACATCAAACACCTCAATGGATGCAATGTTGATCAAAAGTTCCCCGGCGCAAGCCGGGCGATGCATTTCAAGTAAAAAGTAGACGTCGATTGCGCCGACAAGTTCCATCGGTGCTGCACTGCTTTGGAACTTGCCTGCATGCAATGCCTCTTGATCGGATTGCGCCTTGCTTATTCGTCGGCCACTTGAAGTACCAGTTTGCCGAGATTTTTCCCTTCGAACAGCTTGCTCAAGCTGGCGGGGAAGTTGTCGATGCCATGAACGATATCTTCCTTGCTTTTCATTTTGCCTTGCTTTAGCCAGGTTCCGATCGCGGCCACAGCGATGTGATAACGGTCGGCATAATCGAATACCACGATGCCTTCCATGCGGGCCCGGTTGACCAGCAGCGACAAGTAATTGGAAGGACCCTTGACTGCCGTCGTATTGTTGTATTGCGAGATCGCGCCGCAGATGACGATACGCGCCTTCAGGTTAATACGGGTCAGCACGGTGTCCAGAATGTCGCCGCCGACATTGTCAAAATAGATATCCACTCCTTGCGGACAATGTTCTTTCAAGCCATCCTTGAGCGCGCCGCTCTTGTAATCTATGCAGGCGTCGAAGCCGAGTTCATTGACGACGAAGTCACATTTTTCCTTGCCGCCGGCGATCCCGACCACGCGGCAGCCCAGTTGCTTGGCGACCTGGCCCACCGTCATGCCGACCGCGCCTGCCGCGCCGGAAACCACCACGGTCTCGCCAGCCTTGGGCTGGCCCACTTCCATCAACCCGAAGTAGCCAGTCATGCCGGGCATGCCCAGCGTGTTCAGGTACGCCGGCAATGGCGCCAATGATGGATCGACCTTGAAGAACATGCTGTTCTTGTCGTTTGCGGCGCCGACCCAGTATTGCTGGATGCCGATGCTGCCCGATACATGGTCGCCGACCGAAAATTGCGGTGCTTGCGACTCGATCACGACGCCCACACCGCCGGCGCGCATCACTTCGCCTATGGCCACCGGGCGGATATACGATTTGCCCTCATTCATCCAGCCGCGCATCGCCGGATCCAGCGACAGATACAAGGCTTTGACGACGATTTCGCCGGGCCCGATTGCGCGTACGGGTTCGACGCTTTGTTGCCAGTCGCTGGCCTTCGCCATGCCGACGGGGCGGGCCGCAAGACGGAATTGACTATTTTGCAATGTGGTCATTTTTTTCCTTGAAAGTTATGGATGGCAATATGACTATACCGTAGATTTGCACGGTCGTACTATTATTCAAGGTGACCGGTTTGGCCCTCAGCCGTGCGACAATACGGCCCTCGCGACTAACCCAGATCACCATGAAGCATCCGCAATACATATTGACCTTGTCCTGCCTGGACCAGCGCGGCATCGTGCATCGCGTATCGGGATTTTTGGCCGAGCATGGTTGCAACATCATCGACTCGGCGCAGTTCGGCGATGAGGAATCGAAGTTGTTCTTCATGCGCGTGCATTTTTCGCTGGAAGATGCCGATATCGGCGACGCGTTGCTGCGCGCCGATTTTGCCGCGCTGTCGAAAGCGGCGCAATGGGATGGCCAGTTGCACGATGCGCACTACAAGCCGCGCGTGATGCTGATGGTGTCGAAAATCGGACATTGCCTGAACGACTTGCTGTTTCGCTACAAGAGCGGTTTGCTGGCGGTCGAGATCCCCGCCATCGTTTCCAATCACATGGATTTTTACCAACTGGCGGCCAGCTACAATATTCCGTTTCACCATCTGCCGCTGGCGACCGGCGCCGATTGCGCGGCCAAACTGGCGCAGGAAGCGCGCATCCTCGAATTGATCACCACCCACCAGATCGATCTGGTGGTGCTGGCGCGCTACATGCAGATACTATCGCCGGGTCTGTGCGATGCGATGAAAGGCAAGGTGATCAATATTCACCATTCGTTTCTGCCCAGTTTCAAGGGCGCCAAACCGTATGCGCAAGCCCACCAGCGCGGCGTCAAGCTGATCGGCGCGACCGCCCATTTCGTTACCGGCAACCTCGACGAAGGTCCGATCATTGAACAGGATGTTGAACGCGTCGACCATGCGATGGGTGCTGATGCGCTGTCGGCCATCGGGCGCGACGTCGAATGTGTGGTGCTGGCGCGCGCGGTGAAATATTTTGTCGAACACCGTATTTTGCAAAACGGCGACAAGACTGTCGTCTTCAAATAGCCTTCATTTTAATAATAATATCAATCAGGCACCCCGATGGCCCTCAAAGCAACGATTTTCAAAGCCGATTTACAAATTGCGGACATGGACCGCAATTACTACCAGGGTCATGCGTTGACGCTGGCGCGTCATCCGTCGGAAACCGACGAGCGCCTGATGGTGCGTTTGCTGGCGTTTGCCATCCATGCGGACGACACGCTCGTCTTTACCAAGGGCTTGTTCGATGTCGACGAGCCTGACCTGTGGCGCAAAGACTTGACTGGCGCGATTCAACTTTGGATAGAAGTCGGGCAGCCGGACGAGAAACGCCTGTTGAAAGCCTGCGGGCGCTCCGAACACGTGATCGTATACAGTTACGGCGCGACCAGCCATCTTTGGTGGAAGCAAATCGCAGGCAAGCTGGAGCGGGCCAAGAACTTGTCGGTGATCAACCTGCCATCGAATGCGGCAGCTGATCTGGCGGCGCTGGCGCAGCGCAACATGCAATTGCAATGCACGATACAAGATGGCCAGATCTGGCTGACCGATGGGGTATCTACCGCGCAGATCGAGCGCGAAACCGTCAAAGCCGAACGTTAGGAGATTTCATGCTGATCATTACCATCAAACAAGGCAAGGAAAAGAGCTTGCTTGCAGGCCAACCCTGGATCTATGCGTCGGCCATCGAGCGCGTCGACGGCAAGCCGCAGGAAAAAATGAAACCTGGTTCGACGGCGCTGGTGCAATCGTCGTCGACCAAATTTCTGGCGCGTGCCGCCTACAATTCGCGCTCCCAAATCCGGGCCCGGGTCTGGAGTTTCGATCCCGATGAAGTGATCGACCATGCGATGATCAAGCGGCGCATCAAGGCGGCGCTGGACAAGCGCGCCGCCAGCCTGAAGCAGGCCGGTGCCAGCGCCCTGGTGCGGCTCGTCGATGCGGAAGAAGATGGCTTGCCCGGCTTGCTGGTCGATAGCTTCGGCGCTGCAAAAGGTTACCTGATCTGCCAATTCCAGGCCGGTGGCGTCGATGCATGGAAGGTCGCGATCGTGCAGGCATTGATTGCCGGTACCGGTTGCACCAACGTCTATGAACGCTGCGATCCATTGATCCGCAAGGGGGAAGGCTTGGCCGTCATCGACGGCGCGCTGTCCGGCGACGAGCCGCCCGATGAAGTCATCGTGACCGACAGCGGCGGGCGCTACGCGATCGACCTGAAGACCGGCGCCAGCAGCAAGTTCCGCTAACGCTGATCAACGGCTGTCCGGATCGGCAGGCAGTGTCCCCAATGGCTACCCGGATGCACGGCAAATTTCAGTGAGTTAGTCGATTGGCACGCTGCGCTGACGGTTCACGTCGAGTGCCGACACCGGCGCCGCTTCATTGCCCCAGGCATGGCGCACGTAACTGACGACGGCGGCCACTTCGTCATCGCTGAGCAGCGGACCGTACGGTGGCATGCCGTAAGGGCGCGCATTGCCCTTGGTGCTGGGTGCAAAGCCGCCATGCAGCACGCTGCGGATCGGATTGACCGCTTGCTCCATCATCACCGCACGGTTGCCGGCCAGCGCCGGATAGGCTGGTTGCCTGCCGCTGCCGTTGGCTTGATGGCAATCCATGCAATGGGTTTCATATAGTTTGGCACCCAACTTCAGCTGGGCTTCAAACGCGCGCGCGGCGAATGGCGACAGCACCGGAGCCGGTTCGACTGCCGGGGCCGGCGCTGACAGTGTTTTCAAATACACCGCCATCGCACCCAGGTCGGCCTCGCTCAGATACTGCAAGCTCGCTTGCACCACTTCTGCCATCGGCCCCGATACGATAGCGCGCGGCGAGGTGCCCGTCTTCAGTAATTGGACGACATGTTCTGTATCCCAGTCACCCACACCTGCCTCGGCGTTCGACATCAAAGATGGCGCATACCATCCCAGCACCGGGATCAGGCCGCCCGACAAACCATCCGTAGTCGCACCAAGCTGGTTGCGGCTGCTATGGCAAGCGCTGCAATGGCCCAGTCCATTGACCAGATAGGCGCCACGGTTCCATGCGAAGCTCTGGTCGCTGTCATCGCGCCACACGGCGGGCCGGAAATACAGCGCGCGCCAAGCCGCCAGTGCGATTTGCTGGTTGTACGGAAAGCGCAAGCGATGCGGCAAGTTGAGCAGCGGATTTGCCGGCACTGTCTGGAAAAAAGCATGCAGCGCATCGGCGTCGTCGCGTGTGATCTTCGTATAGTTGGTGTAGGGGAAAGCCGGGTACAGCAGTCGACCATCCTTGCTCTTGCCATTGTGCAGCGCGCGCCAGAAATCATCCGAACTCCAGCTGCCGATGCCGTGCTCCTGATCGGAGGTGATATTGGGCGACAAGATGGCGCCGAACGGCGTCAAGATGGCCCGCCCGCCGGCATAATCGGCACCGCCGCGGGTGGTGTGGCAAGCCATGCAGTTGCCGGCTTTGGCCAGATAGGCCCCGCGCGTAATCTGGTCCTGCCGGCTTTGCTGGCTCAGATCCGCCGTATTGCTCGCTGGCGGGCCGATGTCGTCGGCGGGCCACAGCAGCCGGGCCAGAATCAGTCCGGTCAGGATCAAGCCGAGGCTGATGATGGCGATGATTGTCTTTTTCATGATGACGCTCCATCGGGCACGCCGCCGCAGCGGATCGGCAACGGAGCAACCAGCTGCGGCGCCGGCCTGGCATCCTGCGGCATCGCTTGCGTGGCCAGCCAGCCCGACACGGCCGCCACATCGGCATTAGACAGGCGGCTGGCGATCGTGGCCATGCAATCGGGCGCGTTGGCGCGCCGCAGGTGGTTTTTCCAGGCCCCGAACTGGGCATTGATATAGTCGCGCGGCAATCCCAGCAAACCCGGAATGGCGGGCGCCACGCCGGTCAACTTCTGGCCGTGGCAAGCGATGCATGCCGGCACATTGATGGCGGGATCGCCCAGCGTGGCAAGCGTGCGCCCGCGCGCCAGCATCGCAGCCGATGCTGTCGTCGCCTGCGCCGACACGGACGTGGGTTTTTTCTCGGAAAAATAGCGCGCGATTTCGTGCAAGTAAGGATCGGACAGATGGTCGACCATGTAAGTCATCAGCGGGTATTGACGTCGTCCTTCGCGAAAATTGATCAACTGGTTGTACAGATAGCCGGCTGGCTTGCCTTCGATGTGCGGGAAAAAAGCATCGCGCTGTTCCTTGGCCGAGTGACAGGAGGTGCAGGCCATGAGACGTTGCTCCAGCGTGTCGGGCAGCACGCTTTGCGAGGTGGCAGGGGGCGTGGCAGCGCTGGCTGGCAAGGCGCCGGTCAGCGCACACAAGAAAGCCAGCGCACACAGCAGGGGACGGGCAAGCAGGGCAGGAAATCGAAATAGTGACATCAGGAGCATCGCTGGTAGGATTGCACGCCGGCCGGGGTCGGTACTGGAAGGCAGCGCCGCCCGAAGAGCCGTCGGCCTGCCTGAAATCAGGGACTGGTGCTGTTTTTTGCGTTTGTGCTGACGGTGTTGCTGTTCGCAATCCAGCAGCGGTAGACGCGCAATGCTACTTGCGCATCGTCTGCCGCGTACAGGATCTGGCGCTCGGTCAGGCGCGCATTGGCCCAGTTAGTGGTCGAGGTCTTCTTTGATTTTTGCAACCGCAAGCTGAAAAACTTGGCTACCGCGGTCTTGGCGCCCAGATCATTGCGCTGGCCACCGCGCAGCGCCACTGACAGATCGAGCACCTTTGCCGTCGTGATGCCGAGCTTGATACGCAGGCGCTTGACGTCGTCGGACAGGCCGAAGCCGACCTTGATCGTGGCGCCCGATTCCAGGATGGCCTTGAGCACATCGAGTCCTGGCGCGGGGGCGGCGCCGATCTGGAACAGGTAAGCGGTGTCGTCGGTCGCCAACTGGATCAGGTGCGGGCCATCCGAGATTTCACCCTTGACGAAGGTCGGCTTGGATTCGGTATCGAAGCCGATCGCGTCTGCCGCCATCAATGCGCTCAGCGCTTGTGCTGCCTCGGCGCAAGATTGCACCAGTCGGACATCAGCCAGCTTGATGCCGACGTAGGGCGGCAGCACGCTGGCCGATTCGGTGGCGGCGCCAGGCTCCGATGCATATTCAGCAGCGTTATCCATGCGCCAGAATCAGCCTTTGCGGGAAAACTTGGCGGTCAGCAAGTTCAATTTGTCGACTCGCGCGCGGTCGGCTTCTTCTGCCGCAGCCGTCATGCGCTCGGCCTCAGCGGCGCTACGTTCGGCCTTCTTGCGCTCCGCTTCTTTCTTCTGGCGCTGCTGCAACACCAGCGTAGCGTGGGCACGGTGGGTAGGCATGACTTCGGCGCCGGGTGTGCCGTCGAGGTCGTATCTGAGCGTGGCTTTTTCCATTGCGCGCAAATAGCGCGGCGAACCGGTGTGCATGCCGAGCGCGGTGCGCATCAGCTTGCGGTTCAGGTCCGGCAAGCGCGACAATATTTGCTTGTCGATGCCGATCGACAATGGCAGGCAGTCGCGGAAAGGGGGGAATTGCTCTTGAAACTGCTTTAGTATCGTGCGCGCGGTGAGTGTGGTCGGGGCGGGCGTTGCAGGAGGCTGAGGGGCAAGGCTAGGCGTGTTCATCGACTTCATTGTTTGGACTGGAAATCGCAGCATATCACGCGTAACGGGTGTACGGGCTGTCTATCGTGCCAACAAGCGGGCGTGGTATCGCAGTTTTTACTGTCGGTTATGTCGATCCTGTGTATAATGAACGATACGCAGGTTTTAAATTTGCGATAGTCGGATTCAAAGAAAGTCGTATTTGGCCCGTCATGACTACCTTGCCATACGATTTTGATGCCTGGATTGCCTGTGCTTTGCGTAGCTTGCCGCAGGGAAAAATCGAGGTGGGTTGTTTTGAAAAATAGATTCAAGCCCGTTTTGGCCGCGGGCTTTTTTCATTTCCGAGCTGATTGCAGTGCCGTAGGTAGCCCGTGCCTCATAGCCTATTTACTGCCTTGTTTCAGCGCTTATTTTTAGCGCCAATTTATCCATCCTTCAAGGCTGACGCGTCCATCTGGTATCGCGCAGTGGATGGATTGGTCATGCTGCCCTCCAGCTCAGTCCAGAAAAACGGTACATTTCTGACGGGTAGATGGTTGCAGCCCCGAACACACGCTCCATCGAGTCCGATTTGCAGGCTTAGGTGGCAATATTCACTTCGCGCCGCGACCATCTGGTTTCGCATTGAGAGATATCTAATGAAAAATACACCCAAAACACTGACCTTGTCGCCGAAGGTGCCGCGTTCGAGCGGGCCTCAACTGGCCACCACGAAACCCGCTCCGGCGGTGTCTTATTTTATCGATAACACACAAGCTGCGACGAAGGTTACTGTCGTCAAGAAGTCCCGCTTGCGTCTGACTGAGGCGCAAGCGGCTGCAGCGCAGGCCGAAGTGCCTGCGGCGCATACCGAGGCGCCTGCAACGCAGCTCGAGACGCCTGCAGCGCAGACCAAGACGGCTGCAGCGCAAGTTGAGGCGCGTGCGGCGCAGACCAAGACAGCTGCAGCGCAGGTCGAGGCGCCTGCAGGCAAGGCCCTGGTGCGCAAGGCGGGCGATAGCGCTGCGCCCGCCAAGGTCGTGGTTGTCAAATCGCGCTTGCCGAAGGCGAAGCCGGAGCCAGAGCCGGTCGCCATCGCGAGCGGCGGGCCGACCGTTAGCCAAACCACCGACGCTACGGCGCTGGCGGCGATCGATACATCGAGCTATTTCTTGCCGACTGTGAAGGTGCCTGGGCGGCGCGGCCGTAAGCCCAGTGAGTTCACGCCGGAAAACGACGAAGTGGCGGCATTGAACGCGGTCGAGCGCGCCGAACTGAAAGCCGTTTCCAAGCTCAAGGACCGCAAGGCCAAGGGCGCGCTGGCCGACGCACTGGGACCGGAGGCTTCCGCCGCCGATCTGGAGCGTCGCCGTCTGCAAATCAAGGGCTTGATCAACATGGGCAAGGAGCGCGGCTTCTTGACTTACGCCGAGATCAATGACCAGTTGCCGGAAAACATCATCGATCCGGAAGCGGTCGAAGGCATCATCGCGACCTTCAATGACATGGGCATCGCCGTCTACGAGCGCGCGCCGGATGCGGACAGCTTGCTGCTGACCGACAGCGTTGCCACCGTCACCAGCGACGATGAAGTCGAAGCGGCGGCGGCGACGGCGCTGTCGACCGTCGATTCCGATTTCGGTCGCACCACCGACCCTGTACGCATGTACATGCGTGAAATGGGAGCGGTCGCGCTGCTGACGCGCGAAGGCGAAATCGAGATCGCCAAGCGCATCGAGGGTGGCTTGAAAGACATGATCCAGGCCATTTCGGCATGCCCGACGACGATCGCCGAGATTGTCGCGCTATCGCAAAAGATTGCCAAGGATGAAATCAAGGTCGACGAAGTGGTCGACGGATTCGTCGATCTGAACGAATCGAGCACGGCGCCAGCGGCACCGACGCCAGCCGCCGCCGTCGCCGCCGGTGTCGACGACGAAGAGGAAGAACTCGAAGAGGAGGAGGGCGATGCCAACGGTGGCGCGGCCGGCTTTTCCAGCGAGCAATTGGCGCAACTCAAGCGCGGCGCGCTGGAAAAATTCGCTACCATCGCGACGCAGTTCGACAAGATGCGCAAGACGCCCGATGGCTACAATTCGAAAGCCTACATCAAGGCCCAGGAAGTGATTTCGCACGAGTTGATGGGTATCCGCTTCACCGCCAAGGTCGTCGAGAAATTGTGCGACACGTTGCGCGGCCAGATGGAAGAAGTGCGCCAAATTGAACGCGCAGTGCTGGCATTGTGCGTCAATAAATGCGGCATGCCGCGGGCCCATTTCATCAAGGTTTTCCCCGGCAATGAAACTGACCTGGACTGGGTCGACGGCGAAGTCGATTGCAAGTATCCGTACAGCGCAATCCTCGGGCGCAACGTGCCGGCCGTGAAAGAATTGCAAAGCAAGATGATCGACCTGCAGGCGCGTGTCGCATTGCCGCTGGCCGATTTGCGCAAGATTAACAAGCAGATGGCGGCGGGCGAACGGCGTGCGCGCCAGGCCAAGCGCGAAATGACGGTGGCCAACTTGCGGCTGGTGATTTCGATCGCGAAAAAGTACATCAACCGCGGCTTGCAATTCCTTGACCTGATCCAGGAAGGCAACATCGGCTTGCTGAAGGCCGTCGACAAGTTTGAATATCGGCGCGGTTACAAGTTTTCGACCTATGCGACATGGTGGATACGCCAGGCTATCACGCGCTCGATTGCCGACATGGCGCGCACGATCCGGGTACCGGTGCATATGATCGAGACGATCAACAAGATGAACCGCATTTCGCGCCAGATCATGCAGGAAACGGGCAGTGAGCCGGATCTGGCGACACTGGCGCTGAAAATGGAGATGCCTGAAAACAAGGTGCGCGAAATCATGAAGATCGCTAAAGAGCCTATTTCGATGGAAACGCCGATGGGTGAGGATGGCGATTCGCAGTTGGGCGACTTTATCGAAGACAACACGACGCTGGCGCCGCTCGATGCCGCACTGCACGCATCGATGCGCAACGTGATCAAGGAAGTGCTTGATTCGTTGACGCCACGCGAAGCGAAAGTGTTGCGCATGCGCTACGGCGTCGAGATGTCGAACGACCATACGCTGGAAGAAGTAGGCAAGCAGTTCGACGTCACGCGCGAGCGTATTCGTCAGATCGAGGCGAAAGCGATGAGCAAGCTGCGTCAGCCGTCGCGTTCGGATAAGCTCAAGTCGTTCCTCAGCACCACCTGAGAATGCCACTGCGGATCCGACTCCGGATCCGTCTCCTGCTCCGCACCGCACCGCGCTGCGCTGCATCCGGGGTGCATGGGGCGCCTGCTGGCAATCCTGATGCCGATCCCGGAATCAGGATTGCCAGCGTGGTGCCGTCGCCATCGCTGGTGATCTGAAATTGCCCGCTCAACGAGTCGACTCTTCCCTGTATGCCTTTCAAACCGAACGACGTTTTTTTCTTGTAATCGTCGGGCGCAATGCCGATGCCATTGTCCGCAATCACTACCGACAGCGATGCCGATGTCAGCTTTAGCGTCACCACGACTGCGCTGGCCTTGGCGTGGCGTTCGATATTGGTCAGCGCTTCCTGGATGATCCGGAACAGTGCTGCGGTGTGGCGCTGGTTCATGCTGGCATTGGCGCTATCGTCGAGGACGGTGAGTGTGCAAACGATTGCGCTGCGTCGCTCGAACTGCGTCAATTGCCACTCGACAGCCGGACACAGACCCAGTTCCAGTGTGCTGGGATGCAAGTCGTTGATGATGAGTCGCACCGATTTGATGGTCTGATCGATGGTATTGAGCACGCGCTGCACCTGGCGGTGCAGTCGCGGGTGCGTCTGGCCGGTGCGCTCATGAAGTAGCGAGATGTCGATTTTCAGCGCCATCAGGTTTTGACCAAGATCGTCGTGAATATCGAGCGCGATGCGGCGCCGTTCGTCTTCTTTGATGCTCTCCTGATGGTCCGACAGTTGCCGCAATTGGGTATAGGAGTGCTGCAGGGCTTCCTCGGCGAGTTTGCGCTCGTTGATGTCGACATACATGCCGATCAGCAAATGGGGTTTACCCTCCGCATTGAAAATCGGTTTCTTGAAGGTTTGCATCAGGCGACTTTCCTGCTGCTGCGAATTCCAGCACAATTCTTCGCTGACCAGCATGCGGCGCGCGGCAAACGCCGCCTGATCGTTGGCCAGAAATTGGGTCATTTGCTGCGCCGGAAAATGGGCGCTGCCGCAGCTGCCAACGATGTCCGAAGAGCGTACGCCCCATTGATTGTCGCAAGCTTCATTGGTCAGCAGAATGCGTGAATCGGCATCCTTCAGAAATAACGCCACCGGCATCATCGTGATGATTTCCTGCAGTCGCTCTTCGCTTTGCGCCAGCGCCTGCTCGGCCGCCTTGCGCACGTCGATTTCGGCGAGCAATAGTGCATTTGCCGTCAGCAGTTCGGCCGTACGCAAGTCGACACGGCGCTCCAGATCGAGATGCGCGCGTGACAGCGCTTGCTCGGCCAGTTTGCGTTTTGTGATGTCGGTCGCCATGACTAGCGTACCCATGAAACGGCCATGCTCATCTTGCATCGGTTCGCTGCCGACCATGGCCCAGACCAGCGAGCCATCTTTATTGCGATAACGCAAGTCGCGCAATTGTTGCGTAGTACTATCCTGAGGCCGGAATGGCGCGCTGTCCGCATCAACGCCGTGTCCGAGAAAGTCATTGACTGAACGGCCCAGTTGCTCGCTGACGTCGTAGCCGAGCATGGTTGCCAGGCGCAAGTTGGCAAACGTGATGCGGGCTTGGTCATCGAGCAGCCAGATGCCTTCGTGTGACGTGTCGATGATGTCCCGGTAGCGCATTTCGCTGCACTGCAACAAGGCATAGGCTGCATTGTGCAACACCATCAGCGTGTGTATCTTGCGCAAGATGATGCCGATCACGATAGTGAGCAAGGCCAGTAGCGTGATGTCAAGCTGCACGGTGGCCATGTGCGGCAGCGATGCACGATACCAAGTCAGACCAAACAGCACGGCCAGCGGCGCCAGCACAGCGACCAGACTGAGGGTTTCAATCGACCATTTTTTCATCGGTGTTTCCAATAGAACCGGCCCGGCATCATCCGGTCGGTACAGCGCGGTTGTGCGCCGCGTCGTGCTCTATTGTAAGTTGATTTTTAGTAAATAATATTAACTACGACAATGTTGTTGATCCTGCGCAATGATAGTTGCCAAAGGCGTGCCGATGCCAGCAGAGTGCACTGGCAAGTGCGCCTTGCATCCGTTTACCCGGTATTGCGCAAACCTGCGGCGACGCCATTGATCGATAAATGAATGCCGCGGTGGACCCGCCCATCAATGACGTCACCGGTCAGTGCGCGGTGACGCTTGATCAATTCCACCTGCAAGTGATTGAGCGGGTCCAGATACGGGTAGCGGTTCATGATCGAACGTGCCAACAGCGGATTGCCGGCCAGTCGCTCCGTTTTTCCGGTGATCGTTTCCAGGCAGTGCAGCGTCGTGGCGTGCTCGTCGGTAATACGCTTGAAGATGCGTTCGCGCAATGGCTGGTCTGGCACCAGCATGGCGTAGCGTGAAGCGATGGCCAGATCGGTCTTGGCCAGCACCATGTCGACATTGGAGATCAGCGTCTCAAAGAAAGGCCATTGGGCTACCATCTCGCGCAAGGTGGCCACCTTTTGTTGTTTCGATACCGCGCCGCCATCGTTGATCCATTCCTGTATCGCGCTGCCAAAACCATACCAGCCCGGCAGCAGCAAACGGCACTGACCCCATGAAAATCCCCACGGGATGGCGCGCAAGTCTTCGATGCGCTGGTTCGCCTTGCGTGAGGCCGGACGCGAACCGAGATTGAGTTCTGCGATCTCGGCAATTGGCGTAGCGGCGAAAAAATATTCGGTAAAGCCCGGTGTTTCATACACCAGATTGCGGTAAGCCTTGTAGGCGCGCGCGGAAAGGTCCGCCATCACGGTTTCGAACCCGGCCAGTTTTTCAGTGTGCGCGCTGTTTTGCGCGTGCGGCGTCAGACTCGCTTCCAGCGTGGCGGCCACTAGTCGCTCCAGATTGCGGCGCCCGATCTCGGGATTGGAAAACTTGGAGGCGATGATTTCGCCTTGTTCGGTCAGCCGGATCTGGCCGTTGACCGTGCCCGGCGGTTGCGCCAGAATCGCTTCATAGCTCGGTCCGCCGCCCCGCCCGACGGTGCCGCCGCGCCCGTGGAACAGGCGCAGCTTGACGTCGGCCTGCTTGAAAATGCTCACCAGATGGATTTCCGCTTTGTACAGTTCCCAGTTCGATGTCAGGAAGCCGCCATCCTT
Organism: Janthinobacterium sp.; assembly: GCA_047623125.1. GTDB lineage: Bacteria > Pseudomonadota > Gammaproteobacteria > Burkholderiales > Burkholderiaceae_D > Janthinobacterium. The sequence goes on from JBLHNV010000009.1 coordinate 14,420, forward strand.
GTTGGAGTCTGAATAGCCGAGCATCACTTCCTGCAACTGGCCCTGGCTGGCGATCAATTGCTTCATCAGTGGCAACGCCATTACGCGCTCCATGATGTCGGCCGCGCGTTGCAAGTCGGGGATGGTTTCAAATAGAGGAACCACCATCAGGTCGAGTTCGCTGTCGTCGCCGCTGCCGGTGTTCCTCAGTAAACCGGTTTCTTTTTGCAGCAGCAGCACTTCGAGCAAGTCGGATACGGTTTCTGTGTGCGAAATGATGTAATTGCGGATCGCGCGGACGCCGTAGCGCTGCCGGATGTCCCTGGCTGCGCGCAAGATCGTCAGTTCCGAACCGGTTTCGTCGGAGTAGGCAATATAGGGCGAATAGAGCAGCCGGGGCTGGGCCAGTTCGGCCAGCAACAAGGCCTCTTTTTGCGCTTCCGATAACGCCGCATAATCGGCTTCGACCGCGCTCTTGGCAAATAATTCGGCCAGCACCCGCTCGTGTACGTCCGAAGTTTGCCGCATGTCGAGCGATGCCAAGTGGAAACCGAAAATGTCGGCTGCCCGTTTCAACGTCGACAGGCGCGGCTTGACCAGCACGCTGCCACGGTGCGCTTGCAGCGACGTGATCAGTATCTGCAGATCGGCAGAAAACTCTTCTGCGTCACAGTAACTGGCGGCCGGGCCAACTTCCTTGCGCAATATGTTGGTGGCGCCCAGACTGCGCGCCGTTGCGGCCAGCCGCGCATAGATGCCGATCAGCGCGCGCCGGTAAGGTTCGTCGCTGCGGTGCAACGACAGGTCGGGCGAATTGTCGGCCAGTTGCTGCAGTTGTGCGGTGACGCCGACCATCAGCGTGGAGACCGACAATTCGGCGCCCAGTGCATGCACTTCGTCGAGATAGAAGTCGAGGATCGTCGTGGCGTGGCGCACCAGCGCATGGCGCATGGTGTCGGCATTGACATTCGGATTGCCGTCGCGGTCGCCGCCTATCCAGCTGCCCATCTGCACGTAAGGTGTCTTGATGGCTTCCACTTGCTTCGGCCCGCCATTGCCGTAGTGGATCGCGATGTCGTCCTCGATGTCATCGTACAAGCCGGGCAGTTCGCGCAAGAAAGTGATGCGATAGTAGGACAGCGCGTTTTCGATTTCGTCGGCCACCGTCAGTTTCGAGTAGCGCAACATGCGCGTTTGCCACAGCGTGGCAATGCGCGCATGCAGCATATGCATATTGGCGCTGCGCTCCTTCGGCGTCAAAGGCAAATCGCGCTCTGCCAGCAGGCGTGCAATATCGCGCTCTGCATCGAGGGTGCTCTTGCGCTGCACTTCGGTTGGATGCGCCGTCAGGACCGGTGCGATCAGCGCATTTTCGAAGAACGTGTTTACTTGCTCCTTGCTGACGCCGGCTTGCCTGAGTTTTCTCAAAGCAAAGCCGGTGCTGCCCTGGCGTGGCGGGGAGTCATCGAGCAAGTGCGCGCGGCGGCGGCGGATGTGATGCTGATCTTCGGCAATATTGGACAGGTGAGAAAAATAAGAAAATGCGCGCACCACCGAAATGGTTTCATCGCGCGTCAGATTTTTCAGCAAGATGTCGAGTTCTTCACCGGCACTGGCATCGGCTTTGCGCCGGAAGCGCACAGCGGTCTGGCGTATTGTTTCGACGACGGTAAATACGTCGGCACCTTCCTGGTCGTGCAGCACGTCGCCGAGCAGGCGGCCGAGCAGTCGTATGTCTTCCTTGAGAGGGGCATCTTTATCGACGCCCGTTGGCACTGCGTTAGCTTCTTTTTGCATCGAATCAACCAGGAAATGTGAGTGGGAAGGTGGCGCACAGTGCCCGCACTGAACACAAAAAGGCGGCGGCCGATGTGAATAAAAATATGGCTGTGCATTCGGTCAGGTCAGCGCCGCAATGGCTGGTAGGGCAACGCAGGCGCATGATAAAATTTGCGCGACTTAAGAAGCATCCCCTTTGACATTGCTCCCCTTCATCAGTGACCATGCGCCGGCGTCAGCCGGTCCTGGGTCACGACAGCGAAAGAACTTGTTTTGAACGTATCCGAATCGACACACAATATTCCCTCCAGACTGGTGATCGCCTCGCGTGAAAGCCGTCTGGCCATGTGGCAGGCCGAACATGTGCGCGCACGCTTGTCTGTATTATATCCCCAGTGTCAGGTTGATATTCTCGGCATGAGCACCCGCGGCGATCAAATTCTCGATCGGGCGCTGTCCAAGGTCGGCGGCAAGGGCTTGTTTGTCAAGGAACTGGAAGTGGCGCTGAGCGAAGGACGCGCCGATCTGGCCGTGCATTCGCTCAAGGACGTACCGATGGATTTGCCCGACGGTTTTGCGCTGGCAGCCATACTTGAACGCGAAGATGCGCGTGACGCCTTTGTCTCGAACGATTATGCCAGCCTGGCCGATTTGCCTGCCGGCGCTGTGGTCGGTACCAGCAGTTTGCGGCGCCAGGCTCTGATCGCGGCGCGCTTTCCGGATCTGGTGATCCGGCCCTTGCGCGGTAATCTCGACACTCGCCTGGGCAAGCTCGATCGCGGCGATTATGCCGCCATCATCCTCGCCGCGGCCGGCTTGATGCGGCTGGGCATGCCGCAGCGCATACGCGCGCTGCTGGACCCTGAACACAGCCTGCCGGCTGCCGGTCAGGGGGCGATGGCGATTGAAATTCGTTCCGGCGCCAGCGCCGATCTGCACAATATGATGGCTTTGCTGGCACCATTGAATCACGCCGAAACCGCGCAAACGGTGGCTGCCGAGCGTACGGTGTCGAAGTTGTTTGGCGGCAGTTGCCAGATTCCGCTGGCCGCTTACGCGACCATTGATGGCGCCACGATGCGCTTGCGCGCGATGGTGGGCACTCCCGATGGCAAACGTGTCGCCAGCGCCGATCTCTGCGGCGCCGCGGATGCACCGCAGCGCCTGGGGGAGCAGGTGGCCGAATTGCTGCGCGCGCAAGACGCCACTGCCATCCTTGCATCTTGCATCGAGCAAGCTGAAGCATTACCTGCAGATGTGCCCAATAACGCACCCGATGCCGCCTAATCCGGTCGTCATCACGCGCCCGCTGGCGCAAGCGAAGCCATTGGCGGCGCGCGTTGCAGCGCTTGGCCGCCAGGTGGAACTGCTGCCTTTGCTGGAAATTCACCCGCTGGCCGATGCGGCGGCGCTGGTGGCGGCGCTGGCCGATCTGCACCGCTATGCGATGGTCGCCTTCGTCTCGCCAAATGCGATCGATGCCGCTTTTGCGCATATCACGCAATGGCCGGCCGGCGTCACGCTGGCGGTGCTGGGCGAGGGTAGTCGCCTGGCGCTGGCGGCACATGGCATCACGCCGGCCAATGCGACCATTGTCAGTCCGTTTGATGCAGCCCATAGCGACTCTGAGCATTTGCTGGCGACGCTGGACCTGGAAGCCTTGCGCGGGCAGCGCGTGTTGATCGTGCGCGGCGACAGCGGGCGCGAATTGCTGGCCGACGGCTTGCGCGCGGCCGGAGTTCTGGTCACGCCGGTGACGGCTTACCGGCGCTCTGTGCCGATGCTGACGCCGGCCTTGGGCGCCACATTGCTGCGCCTGCTGGCCCGGGACCATCACTGGGTCGTCACCAGTTCCGAAGCGTTGCGCGGCTTGTTGCTGTTGCTGGCCCAACTCGATGGCGAAAGCGGTGTTGCCGACCATCGCGCTGTTGTAAAGTTGCAACAACAACATTTGATCGTGCCCCATGCCCGCATTGCGCAAACCGCGACTGAACTGGGCTGCACCCGGCTGACGCTGACAGGATCAGGCGACGAATTGCTGCTTGCCGCGTTACAATCACTGCCATGAACGAATTACCTATCCCCCCCGAAGCGAGCACCGCTGCCGGTGCTACCAACTCCGCCGCTGCCGCTGCCGCTGCCGCCGACTCCGGCGCTGCCGGGGCGACCCACGCTCAGGCCAAAACCAGGCTGCGCGATACACTGCGTCAGCCGCTCGTGCTGGCCGTGATCGCGCTTGCGGTGCTGCTCGCCGTACAGGCCTGGTCATCGCACAAGCAGATCAGCAGCTTGCATGAGGATATGGCGCGCCGCCTGCATGCGGGCGACTTGAGCAATGTGGCAACGAGTGCCGTAGTGAAGTCGGTGCAGGAAGCCAATCTGGAATTGCAAGTGAAGGTCGGTGTGCTGGAGAGTCGCCAGATCGAGGCGCAAAGCCAGCAACTGGCTCTGGAGCAGTTGTATCAGGCGCTGTCGAGAACGCGCGACGAGTGGGCCCTGACCGAAATCGAGCAAGTGCTCTCGACGGCCAGCCAGCAATTGCAACTAGCCGCCAACGTCCCGGGGGCATTGATCGCGTTGCAAAACGCCGACCGCAGCCTGTCCCATTCGGACAAGCCGCAATTCATCACGATCCGCCGCGCCATTGCCAGGGATATCGAAAAACTCAAGGCCTTGCCTAGCGTTGATGCCACCGGCGTCGCGCTGCGAATCGATGCCGTGGTGGCGCAAGTGGACAGCTTGCCGATGCTGTCCGATGAGCAACCGCCCTTGCCGGCCGTCTCGCTCAAGTCGGCATCAGCATCGGGCAGCGCAAGCCAGTCATGGCTGCTGAAGCTGAAATCTGTCTGGCGCACGTGGACCAGCGAAATGTGGCTCGACGTACGCCAGTTGATCCGGATCCGAAGCGTCGATACGCCTGCCGCGTTGATGCTGTCGCCGTCGCAATCGTACTTTTTGCGTGAAAACCTGAAGCTGCGGCTATTGACTGCGCGCCTGGCCTTGCTGGCGCGTAATGAATCGGCTTTTCGCAGCGACTTGATTGCAGCGCAGAGCGCGCTGCTCAAGTATTTTGATACCAGCGCCAAGGCCACGCAGACTGCGCAGACGTTGCTGCGCCAGGTACAAGGCAGCAATCTTGCGATTGAAATGCCAACCTTGTCCGACAGCCTGAACGCCGTGCGCAATTACAAAGCGAAACCTTAAGCCTTATGCGCCTATTTCTCTGGTTACTTGCCTTGATGGCCGCCGCCATCGGTATCGCCGTGACGGCCCGTTTCAATCCCGGTAATGTGGTGATGTTTTATCCGCCGTACCGGTTCGACCTGTCGCTGAATTTTTTCCTGGTGCTGCAGGCAGCGCTGTTCATCGTGTTGTATATGCTGATCAGGGCGTTTCGCATCACGCTCAAGATGCCGGGCAGGGTCGCTATTTACCGTGAGCAAAAACGCGAACACGACGGCAACAATGGTTTGCGTGAAGCACTCAAGTCGTTGTTCGAAGGACGTTTCGGACATGCTGAAAAAGCCGCGCTACGCGCCGCCGAACTGCCCGCTAACGCCGCCCTGGCGGCCTTGATCGGTGCCAAGGCAGCGCACCGGATGCGTCAGTCTGAACGCTGCGATCAGTGGTTGGGCAAGGCGGCAACGGATCCGGCACTGAAAGCAGCGCGCCTGATGACGCAAATCGAATTGCTGGTCGATGCCCATCAGCCCGAAGCGGCGCTCGATGCGGTGCGGGAATTGAGTGCCAGTGGCACGCGCCACCTGCACGCGTTGCAATGGTCGCTAAAAGCCCATCAGCAAGCGAAGAACTGGCCCGAAGTACTGCGCCTGGTGCGTACGCTGGACAAGCGCAGCGCCTTGCATCCGGCATTGTCGTCACGTTTGCGCGAACTCGCTTACGAAGATTTGTTGTCGGACCGTGCGCATGATGTCGAATCGCTGCGGCGGGTCTGGTCCACGATCCCATCCGAAGATCGGGTGTTGCCCTACGTGGCAGCGCGCGCAGCAGCGGCATTCAATGCGCGCGGCTTGCACCAGGAGGCGCGCCTGGTGGTGGAAGATGCGCTGCTCGTGAACTGGGATGGCCGCGTAGTGCAGGCCTATCGCGCGGCCGCCGCTGCCGCCGGCTCGGCGGCTCTGCTGGCACAGATCGAGCACTGCGAAGCATGGAACAAGCAGCATCCGACCGATGCCGAACTGGCGCTGACCCTGGGTACGCTGTGCCTGAAACAGAAACTGTGGGGCAAGGCCCAGCGTTATCTGGAGCAAGCCTTGTCGGATGCCAGCGAACCGCGCACGATCGGGCAAGCGCATTTGCAATTGGCACAAATGCATGACGCCTTGTCGCAGCTTGAGCAGGCGGCATTTCATTACCGCCTATGCGCGCTGGCCACCATTTTATAAGCCCGATGCGTTTTGTGCGTCATGCTTCGAGGCCAACGCTGCCGGCCTTGAAGAAAATGTTGACGACTTGGCCATTGTTTTTCGCTATGATGTTTTTTCGCTTAACTATCAGTAAATAAGGAAATGCCATGAGTTTGAACAAAGTGTCATCCGGCCGCGACTTGCCGAACGATTTCAACGTGATCATCGAAATTCCGATGAATGCAGATCCGATTAAATATGAAGTTGACAAGGATTCCGGCGCGATTTTCGTCGACCGTTTCATGGGTACCGCGATGCACTATCCGTGCAACTACGGTTATGTGCCGAACACCTTGTCCGATGACGGCGATCCGGTCGATGTGTTGGTGATTACCCCTTTTCCGCTGTTCCCTGGCGTGGTGGTGCGCTGCCGCCCGATCGGCGTGCTGAAAATGAGCGACGAAGCCGGCGAAGATGCCAAAGTGCTCGCCGTTCCGGTCGATAAAGTCTTGTCGATCTACAGCCACTGGCAAAAGCCGGAAGACTTGAACGAACTGCATTTGCGCCAGATCCAGCACTTTTTCGAGCACTACAAAGATCTCGAAAAAGGCAAATGGGTCAAGATCGATGGCTGGTATGGTCCGGAAGACGCCAAGAAAGAAATTCTTAATGGCGTCGCGTCGTACCAAAAAGAGAACCCGGCTACCGACGCTTGAGCATCAGCCTCGCTGGCGCCATCTTGTAAGTTCAACCTCACAAGCGCCGTCTTGTAAGTTCAACTTGGCAGGCGCTGTCGAGGCGCAGCTTCGCCAACATGCATGCATGTTGGCTTGTCATCAGAACGCATACCCGCACCACCAGCGGGTGGCGTTTTTTTTTGCGCGGACGTTTGGCCGGGCCGCTTGCGACAGAACTTGCATCAGGCGACATCATTTCATCAGCAATCTTGGTCCGGATCAGTGCACGTGGCGTCGTTGCTGGCACTCTACGTAGCGTAGTGTCCCAACCTTCCTGCCCGGGGGCCGTCGATGGCCAGGCCGGCGCGACAAATCACAATGGAGGCGATGATGGCAACAGTCAAACTCGAAAAATCGCAGTGGCACCGTTATTTTGATCGGATGTCGAAAAACCTGACCGGGAAAAGTACCGAAATCGAAGTCGATGCGCTGTCAATCGGCAGCCAGATCGAGGCCGAGTGGGTGCCTCTGATCGGGATCGTTTATGATCCCCATGGCGACATTTTGTCGGTCATTGTCGAAGGACTCGATCACATGATCCGTCACCCGCAATTGGTCTTTGTCGATGCCAGTGAAAACACATTGTCGAGCATGGAAGTGATCGATGCAGATCAGTTCGTGCATATCATCAAGCTGCGCGAACCGCTGCTGTTAGCCCCGCCGGCGTGAAAGCGCCACCGCCCGGTATCAGCCGGGCCGGAACGGAGTGCGCTCGTTGAGCTCGTCGATATAGGCTTCGATGCCACCGCTTTCGCGCTCAAGGAAGCGTTCGATGGCATCGGAAAAGGACGGGTGGGCCAACCAGTGCGCTGACCATGTCTTTTGTGGCAAAAATCCGCGTGCCATTTTGTGCTCACCCTGGGCGCCGCCTT
>JBLHNV010000010.1:0-21591 GCA_047623125.1 Janthinobacterium sp.
CAAAAAAAACGGCGCATTGCGCCGTTTTTCATATTACCTCACTGCAAGCACCTGGTCAGCGCTCCAGCCGCTGTTCCAGCTGCGCCTTGACGTCAACCAGTTCCTGCGGCAAGCGCTGATGCAGGCGCGCGAACAACTCGGCATGCAGCGCCACTTCGTCGCGCCACGCGCTCTTGTCAACCGATGTGATGGTATCGAACTGTTCCTGCGTGAAATCGATGCCATCCCAGCTCAGGTCGTCGTAGTGCGGCGTCACGCCGAACACGTTTTCAATGCCGCCGGCAGTACCTTCGACGCGCTCGACCATCCATTTCAGCACCCGCATGTTGTCGCCAAAACCAGGCCAGACAAACTTGCCTTCGGCATCGGTGCGGAACCAGTTGACGCAATAGATCTTCGGCAGCATGGCGCCGTCGATGGCCTGGACCTTGGTGCCCATGTCCAGCCAGTGACGGAAGTAGTCGCTCATGTTGTAACCGATGAATGGCAGCATCGCGAACGGATCGCGGCGCACAACGCCCATCTGGCCGACTGCAGCAGCGGTCGTTTCCGATCCCATCGTCGCCGCCATGTAGACGCCTTCGACCCAGTCGCGCGCTTCGGTCACCAGAGGCACCGTCGTCGAACGGCGTCCGCCGAAGATGAAGGCCGAGATCGGCACGCCGGCAGGATCATCCCAGGCCGAGTCGATGACCGGGTTTTGCGTCGCCGCAACGGTGAAGCGCGAGTTCGGGTGGGCCGCCTTGCCTTTCGAATCGGGAGTCCAGTCGTTGCCTTGCCAATCGATCAGATGGGACGGCAGCTCCTTGGTTAAACCTTCCCACCACACATCGCCATCGTCGGTCAGCGCGACGTTGGTGAAGATCGTGTTTTCGCGCATCGATGCCATGCAATTGAAATTGGTCTTTTCATTGGTGCCTGGCGCGACGCCGAAATAACCCGCTTCCGGATTGATCGCATACAAGCGGCCATCCGCACCCGGCTTGATCCATGCAATATCGTCGCCGATCGTCGTGATTTTCCAGCCATTCAGGCCTGCCGGCGGAATCAGCATCGCGAAGTTGGTCTTGCCGCAAGCCGATGGAAAGGCCGCTGCGACGTAGTGCTTTTGACCTGATGGCGATTCGACGCCCAGGATCAACATGTGCTCGGCCAGCCAGCCGGTACCGCCAGCTTGCGCTTCCTGGTAACCCATGTTCGATGCGATGCGCAGCGCAAAGCATTTCTTGCCCAGCAAGGCATTACCGCCGTAGCCGGAACCGAAAGACCAGATTTCGCGTGTTTCGGGGAAATGCACGATGTACTTGGTCGCGTTGCACGGCCATTTGACATCCTTCTGGCCAGCGCTCAGCGGCGCGCCGACACTGTGCACGCAAGGCACGAACTCGCCATCGCTGCCCAGCACGTCGTAGACCGCGCGGCCCATGCGCGTCATCACGCGCATGTTGACGGCGACATAAGGCGAATCCGACAATTCCACGCCGATGTGCGCGATCGGCGAACCCAGCGGACCCATCGAGAAAGGCACCACATACATCGTGCGGCCCGCCATGCAACCATCGAACAAGCCGTTCAGAGTGCCGCGCATTTCGCCGGGCTCGGTCCAGTTATTGGTCGGGCCGGCCGCATCCTTGGTGGCCGAGCAAATGTAGGTGCGGTCTTCGACGCGCGCCACGTCGCTCGGGTCAGAGCACGCCAGGTAGGAATTCGGACGCTTTTCGTCGTTCAGACGGGTCAGTGTGCCGCCAGCGACCATCTCGGCGCACAGGCGATCGTATTCTTCTTGCGAGCCGTCGCACCAGTAGATGCGCTCAGGCTTGGTCAGCGCAGCGATCTCCGCTACCCAGTTGATCAATTTTTGTTGTTTAATGTAAGCTGGCGCATTCAATGCTGCAACGCCACCCATAACGGGCTGATTCATGAGTCCTCCAATGGAATAGAAAATAAAACGCGTATTTGAATATGGTGCTCGCTCTTGATCGGCGGGAACATCGTTGGCTCGCAGCGCTCGACAAGCAGCGATGCAGGTGCTTTGATGCGTGTGCGTTGCATCACCTAGCGTCGTGTTGCTTGCTATCTGAGCGCCTGCAGCAGATTCAAAAACGGTGTTCGATTGTACTCTGCGGATCTGTTGTTGGCGCAAATATGTAGGAAAAGTGGTTGAGCAAAGTAGTAAGGTATTTGACAGGCAGCGAATCGCGTTCTTTATTTACAATTCAAACTAAGGATGGGTCCATGCACATCGCCATACTCGACGATTACCAAGATTGCGTGCGCGATCTCGCCTGCTTCTCCTTGCTCGATGGCCACCAGGTGAAGATATTCAACAGCTCGGCGCGCGGTGTCGGCCAGCTCGCGATCCGGCTGGCCCCGTTCGACGCGCTGGTACTGATCCGCGAGCGCAGCAGCCTGCAACGCGCGCTATTGTCCAGGCTGCCGAATCTGAAGCTGATTGCGCAAACCGGCAAGGTGGGGAAACATGTCGATGTCACGGCAGCGACCAGCTTGGGCATCGCGATCGCCGAAGGTGTCGGTTCACCGACCTCGACGGCGGAGCTGACCTGGGCCCTGATCATGGCCGCCAGTCGCAAGATCGTGCCGTATGCGCACAACCTGAAAGATGGCTTGTGGCAAATGGCATCGATCCATCCGCAATCGAATACGCCGGGCCGGGTATTACGCGGCAGGACGCTGGGCATCTGGGGTTACGGCAAGATAGGAAAACTTGTCGCCGGCTATGGCCGGGCCTTCGGCATGACGGTGCTGGTATGGGGCAGCAAGACCAGCCGCAACGCGGCGTTGCTTGACGGCCATCAGACAGCTGCGTCGCAAGCGGCATTCTTCGAGCAAGCCGACGTGCTGACGCTGCACCTGCGCCTGGTGGATGCGACGCACGCCATCGTCACGCCAGACGATCTTGCGCGAATGAAGCCTGACGCGCTGTTCGTCAACACCAGCCGCGCCGAACTGGTGCAAGCTGGCGCGCTGGAAACGGCGCTGGCGCTGGGTCATCCGGGAGCTGCTGCGCTCGACGTTTTCGACAGCGAACCACTGGCACCGCAATCGGCGCTGCTGCGAATGCCGAACGTACTGGCCACGCCACATCTGGGCTATGTCGAAAAAGACAATTATGAATGGATTTTCCAGGCCGCATTCCAAAACGTCGTCGATTTTTTCAACGACGCGCCGACCACCTTGCTCAATGCGCAATACGTGAATCACGTCAAGGCGAATCCGCTCCCGTAAGCCGGGCTTACGCAAGATCGGCTCACGGCAACTCGGCTATCCCGCTCAGGTTGATGGCCGGGGTCGGCATAGCGTGCGCCCGCGTCCACAAGCCGGCCCAGCCGGGCGGCCAGCACAATGGGATTCCAGCATAGGGCGGCAGGCTGGCGCGCACCGCGATGACCGGCACCGCCGGCATGACGGGTAAAAACCCGTTCGGGCTGCGCGGCATGTCCAGGCTGTACATGTAGCCCGGCAAAAGAAAACCACATGCCTGACCGAACCAGGCCGTATGGTCATCGTCGCGGCCCAGCGCCTGCGCCAAGCCCTGCGGATCGAAGCGGGCCAGCGCGTCAACCAGTTCGCCGGTCGATGCGCCGGGGGCGTCGCCCCAGCCCATGACCGGATTGCGATTGTAATCAGCGCCCGAGCCATACCAGCCTTCGCGCCACGGGCGCTGCATCCAGTTGCGCTGACCGGTAAACAAATGCCAGCGCCAGTGCAAGCCGGATGGCTTGGGCCACGAATACAGATACAGTCTCTGATAGCCGGCGCCATGCAATTCGCGCACCATCGCCATCAAACGCGCATGCGGCATCCGGTCCGGCGGCGCGCGGCGAAACAGGATCGCCTCGCCGTCGGCAAATTGCACCGCATCGGTCGACAAGTTCAAGTCCAGCGTGCGCGCTTCGCTGCCGAAGCGCGCAGCGATCCACCCTGTCAGCAGATTGACCGACGTGATGACGCCATAGCCGCGATGGCGGTGGAAAATGATGGTACCGGGAGCGAGTGCCTGCATACAAGAGCCGTGCAAAAAGGCTAGTGTACCCATAGTTGGCCGAATGTTCCATACTCCCGCTTCAAATTCAGGCGGCAGATGCAGGCGTCAAACTTGACATCCACCCCGGTGCGCAAGCGCGGGCGGCAAACCCGATGGCGCGCCCGGCAACAGATGCTTTACGTTATCATCAAATACAATTCACCGACCCCACGGACCCACCATGACCTTGCGCATTCTCGCCACCGGCGGCACCTTCGACAAGCACTACGATGCGTTAACAGGCCAGCTCGGCTTTGGCGACAGCCACCTGCCGGCAGCCATCGCGCGCGCGCGCATCACGCTGAAAGTTGCGCTGCAACAATTGCCGTTGCAAGATTCGCTGGACATGCAAGATGCCGACCGCGCGCGCATCCTGGACGCCTGCCGTGCCGCGCCCGAAACAGCGCTCGTCATCGTCCACGGTACCGACACGATGGGCGCCACCGCTGGCGTGCTGGGCATGGCCGCAACGGGAAAAACCATCGTGCTCACTGGCGCGATGGTCCCGTATGAAATCGACGATTCCGACGCCTTGTTCAATCTTGGCTTCGCCTGCGGCGTCGCGCAAATGCTGCCGGCGGGCGTGTATGTGGCGATGAACGGCCAGGTTTTTGCGTGGGACAAGGTCGAAAAGAACCGCACCGCCGGCGTGTTCCAGTCTATTTGAACATCAAACTCAAACTCAAGCCTTCGCTTCGCCGCCCAGCGCCTCGATCAGGTCGCTCATCAACTTGTTCAATTCACCAGTCATCAGCATCACATCGCCGTCGAAACGTTCTTCATCGTTCTTGGTGCTCGATTCCGTTTCCTTGATTACGTCAAGCGGCTTGACGCCCTTGATGGCCAGCGTTTCGGTCAGCACGAATGAAATCTTGCTATCCCATGTCATCGCCAGGCGTGTGCATTGCTTGCCGGCGGCGATGTGGCGCCGCACGTCATCCGCTTCCAGCGTGTGGTTCACATAGCGCACGGTAGCCTTGCTTTCGCCGGTGGCGCGCAATTCGGTATTCATGTCGACGGTGAAGCCACTGGGCGCATCGTCTGCTTGCAGCCATTCCGTCATCACGGCGACCGGCGAGCGCTGCACGCGCAGACTTTCCAGCGGCAACTTGTCGACCGATTTCAGCAGCAACTTGATCACTTCATCAGCCTTGCCGGGACTTGCCGCATCGACCACCAGCCAGCCGTTGACCGGATCGATCCAGGTCCAGACATTGCTGCGGATCGAAAAGGCGCGCGGTAGCAATTCATCGGCGACGCGCTCCTTCAATTCCTTCATCGCCTTCTTGCCCAGCCCGAAGCCCTGAGCTTCTTCGATATCTGCAGCTCTGGCCTTGGCAACCTGGTTGATCACCGATGCCGGCAACAGTTTCTTTTCAGTGCCGAGCAGAATCAGCATCTGGCCGTTGACCGTGTGCACCAGCGAACCGTTGTTGCGCGGCGAATCCCAACCCTGGCGCAGCAAGTCCATGCTGGTGCAAGGCACGAAGGAATGCGGCGCCAGCGCCGCTTCCAATTGTTCGGGAGTGCATGCCCACGGCGCAGGCAGCCGGTAAATCTGAAGGTTCTTAAACCACATGTTGTCGTGCCTCGTTAGTTTGGGGGGATCGTCATTTTACACGCTAGCGCTCTCGATTCCATCGGCGAACAGGCTGAGCTGAGCTACATTGCCGGACCTTTTGCCGGGTCCATTGCCGATTGATCCCAGGCGCACGCCCAGGCCAATCAGACGCAGCGGCTGGCGTGCGCGCTCAAAGCCGCGCTCCAGCAATTGTTGAAACAGCGCCAGTTGCGGCGCCTGAGCCGCCATTTCGACCGTGGTGTGGCGAAAATCGGAGAAACGGATTTTGACTTGCAGACTCTGCACGCAAGACCCGCTGCCAGCGCGCGCGATGCGCGCAGTCAAGCTCTCGAACAAGGCTGGCAGCCTGGCCTGAGCGCTGGCCAGATCGGGCACGTCCGGCGTATAGGAGATCTCGACGCTGACCGATTTACGCTGCTGCACGTTCGATACCGGGCGCACATCGATGCCGCGGCACAATTGATGCAAACGCCCGCCGAAGGCGCCGAAATGATGCTCGAGCGCACCCGGAGTCCATCCGCGCAGGTCGCCGCAGGTGTGCGCACCCAACTGGTTCAGCTTGGCGCCAGTGACCTTGCCCACGCCGTACAGCTTGCCCACCGGCAGCGCGGCGACGAAGGCATCGACTTCGCCTGGACGCACCAGAAACCAGCCATCGGGCTTGTTCCAGTCACTGGCGATTTTTGCGACGAATTTGTTGGGTGCGATGCCGGCCGATGCCGTGATACCGACGTCAGCCTCGATGCGGGCCCGGATTTCCTGCGCCATCAGCGTCGCGCTGCCCTTGCAGTGCGGTGCAGCGGAGACATCGAGATAGGCTTCGTCGAGCGACAAGGGTTCGACCAGATCGGTGTAATCGCGGTAGATGGCCAGAATCTGGCGCGACGCCGCGCGGTATTTTTCCATTGATGGCGGCAACAGCACCAGACCCGGACACATTTTCAGCGCCTGCGCGGTTGGCATCGCCGAATGCACGCCGAAGCGACGCGCCGCGTAATTGCAGGTCGCGATGACGCCGCGCTGCTCGGCCCGCCCGCCCACGGCGACGGCCAGATTGCGCAAGGCGGGATCGTCGCGCATCTCGACTGCGGCATAGAAACAGTCGCAATCGCAATGGATTATCTTTCGAATTTGATCATTCAAGCGCAAGCACCTTGGACCCGATGCCCGGGATGGGCAACAATACTGTAATTATATACAGTATCGCTGACAACCCGGCTGGCGGCAAGCCGCTTAATCCGCCAGAATCAGCAGCGCGCGGAAATCGTTGACGTTGGTGCGGGTCGGCCCGGTGATCACCAGGTCGTCCAGCGCCTCGAAGAAGCTGTAGCCATCATTGTTGGCCAGCATTGCCTTGACATCGAGTCCGAGCGCGGCGGCGCGCCCAAGCGTCGCCGGAGACAGCAGCGCGCCGGCATTGTCTTCGGTGCCATCGATACCATCGGTGTCGCAAGCGATCGCGTGGATTTTTTCCAATCCCTGCAATGCGCTGGCCAGCGCCAGCAAGAATTCCGCATTGCGTCCGCCACGGCCATGGCCGCGCACCGTGACGCTGGTTTCGCCGCCCGACAGAATCACGCACGGGCGCGGCAAAGGCTGTCCATGCAACAGCACCTGGCGCGCAATGCCAGCATGCACGATCGCCACTTCACGCGCCTCGCCTTCCATGCTGTTGCTGAGGATGAGCGCCGGATAGCCGGCCGCTCTGGCGGCGTCGGCCGCCGCATCCAGCGCTTCTTGCGCGGTCGCAATCACGATCGTCTGATTGCCCGCGAGGCGAAGATCACCCGGCTTCGGCGTTTCCAGCGTGCCATCAAGCAGCAGCGCGCGCAGCGTCGGCGACAGCAAGATCGCGTATTTTTCCAGTATCTGCAAGGCCTCGGTCACGGTCGTCGGATCGGCCACCGTCGGCCCCGACGCGACGGTGCCAGGATCGTCGCCCGGCACGTCCGACACTACCAGCGTCACGACGCGGGCAGGATGGCAAGCTTGCGCCAGTCGGCCCCCCTTGATCGCCGACAAATGCTTGCGCACGCAATTCATTTCATCGATGGGTGCGCCGCATTTCAGCAGCGCGCGGTTGATGTCGCGCTTTTCCTGCAACGACACGCCGGGCGCCGGCAGCGACAGCAAGGATGAGCCGCCGCCCGACATCAGGCACAGCACCAGATCATCTTCGGTCAAGTTGTCGACCATGGCCAGCATCCGCGTCGCGGCAGCGTGGCCGGCATCGTCGGGCACCGGGTGGCCAGCTTCGATGACTTCGATCTGTCGGGTCGGCGCACCATGGCCGTAACGCGTGACAACCAGGCCGGTCAATTCACCTTGCCAGTGCAATTCGACGCCTTGCGCCATGCGCGCTGCAGCTTTTCCGGCGCCGATCACGATCGTGCGCCCTTTCGGTGGCGCTGGCAGATGGCGCGCGATCAATTCAAGCGGATCGACGGCCTTCACCGCAGCCTGGAACAAGTCGAGCAACAATTGGCGCGCGGCGCCCGATTCGATATCCTGATTCACTGCATTCTCCCTGGATTACATAATAAACATACAACAAGCGCGCAATCGCACCATAGCCTGCGATGATGACATGGTTGGTCGCAGTTGCGCCAGAGCTGGTATTGCGGGCAGTGCCCGGCGCGGCCAACACAACGTCAGCGCGCCGCTTGCGCCAGTGCAAAAGCCAGGCGCTGGTGACGCTCCAGCACGACCGGCAAGTCGAACGATGCCAACTGGCCTTCACGCACGACGACGCAGCCATTGATGATGCTGCAATCGACATTCGACGGCGTGCAAGGCGCCGGCGAAGCCGATCTGGTCCGGCATGCAGCGCCACAAGGTGGCTGCGCGTCAGGCGGGCCGATTCGCGCAGCCGCGGCCATCTTCGGCCGCCATCCCTGCATGCTCACGTGCCCCGGGCTGGCGCGCCTCGGGCTGGCGCGCCTCGGGCTGACGTGCCCCGGGCTGGAAACGGCGCAGGAAGTCCAGCAAGATCCGGGCTGACACATCGGCATCGTCGGCGCTCAAGGTTTCCAATGGATTGTGGCTGATGCCGCCATTGCCGCAACGAATGAACAACATCGCGACATCGGTCAGGCGCGCCATCGCCATCGCATCGTGGCCGGCCCCGGAAGCGAGCTGCAACACTTGGACACCTTCACGCGCGGTGGCGTCGGCCAATTGCTGCATCAGCCATGGTGCACACGGCGCCGCTTGCGCATCGATGATGTTATCGAGTGCGCATTCAATGTGGCGGCGCTGGCAGATCGCAGTGATCGCCTGCAAGATATCGTGCACCGCAGCAAGCCGCGTCGCATCATCGGCGGCCCGGATATCGAGCGACAAGTGGCAAGCCCCGGGAATCACGTTGACGGAACCGCCCGGCACCTGCAACTGACCGACGGTGCCCACCAGCGACGGTGCTTGTGCGCAGCGCTGCTCGACATACAGCACAATTTCGGCAGCAGCAGCGGCGGCATCCTTGCGCATCGTCATCGGCGTCGTGCCGGCATGGCTGGCCACGCCGGTCAACTGCACCAGGTAGCGACTGCTGCCGGCGATCGATGTCACGATACCGACCGGCAAGCCAAGGCCTTGCAGCACCGGCCCCTGTTCGATATGCACTTCGACAAACCCG
This sequence comes from Janthinobacterium sp., assembly GCA_047623125.1. Lineage (GTDB taxonomy): Bacteria > Pseudomonadota > Gammaproteobacteria > Burkholderiales > Burkholderiaceae_D > Janthinobacterium. The sequence continues at coordinate 9,262 of JBLHNV010000010.1, forward strand.
AGCACATCGCAGCGCTGGCGCGCGAGCGCCGGTATCTGCGCCGGATCGTGGCCGGCTGCCAGCAGCGCCTCACGCATCGTCACGCCCAGCGCGTCGGCACGATCGAGCAGCGCCAGGTCGAACTGGCCGATGATGGCGTTGCTGCCGAGAAAAGTGCTGTTGAAGCGCACGCCTTCCTCTTCGGCAAAACCGATGACTTCAACGTGAAAGGGCAACTTCTCGCCACGCTCGTGCAAGTGCTTGATGATCGCGATCGGCAACAAGATGCCGGCCCGGCCATCGTATTTGCCGCCATTGCAAACGGTGTCGTAATGGGAGCCGGTCAACAGGAATTTTGCACCGGGCACCTGCGACAGATAGCGCCCGATGACATTGCCGACCGCATCGATGTGCACCTGCATGCCAGCGTCTTGCATCCAGTTCGCCAGTTGTTGCGCAGTACGCCGGTGAGCGGGAGTCATGTAGGCGCAAGTCAAGCCGTGTTCAGCGTCGCTCCATGCACTCAGGATGTCCGACCATGCAAGGATCGCGTCGCCAAATGGCAAGGCATGGCCGCATAAGTCATTCAAGCGCAATTCGGCGATGCGGCCGATCTGGCGCAGGCATTCGGCCAACTCGTCGGCGCGCTGATTCTTCAGCCGGCGGCCGAAGACGGCAATGATCGCCGCCCGGCTCAAGCCCTTCCCGTCGGGCCCTTTGACCGCAATAATGAAAGGAAAGCCGAATCTGGCATCGTATTTCAGGTTCAGCCGCTGCAGCGTGGCCAGTTCTTGCACGCTGCAATGGCTCAAGCCAGCCTGCGCTTGCTCGTCCATTGATGCGCGCGTCAATACGCCGGCCAGCGCCGCCTTGCCGGCCAGTTCAGGGTGCGCCCGCACCAAAGCAATCTGCTGATCCGGCGCCGCGTGTGCGACAACTTGCTGCAGTGCCAGCTTGAGCGCAGTCAGTGACGCAAACGGCCGCTGCGCCATCGCACGCTGCACAATCCACGGCGAGTGTTCGTAAATGCCATCAAGGCGCTGGCAAAAGTCCTGTGCGGCGCAACTGTTCAGATAGTCTATGGTGATTGTCATGGTCTCTGGTGGCAGTGAGTATGCTGAACGGCCGCCGAATGCGGGACATGGCGACCATAGTATATTGACCTGTCACAGGCAATATATGAATTCAATGATAGGTCTTCCCAGTGTCGGGGTATATGCATTCAAGGATGGGTGCTCCCAGCCCCCGGGCCTATGAAATGAATGACATGCATTCCAGGTCCGGAGGCCGGGAGCGGAGCCTCACGCCATGTGCCGGCGAAGGGGGCAAATGGCGCTTTTTGCACGAGTTGCAAGCATTTCAAGAAAACCCTTGCGCAACAGAGGATGGCCATTGTAAAATTCGGCCTCTTCAGACGTGGTGACAAACGTCGGATGTTTCTCTGTGGTAAGCAGCGGGTGCTTAGCTCAGTTGGTAGAGCGGCGCCCTTACAAGGCGTAGGTCGGGAGTTCGAGCCTCTCAGCACCCACCAGATAAACATTCATGCTTTCAGATCAGCAATACAGATCAAATAGCTTGGAGTGGTAGTTCAGTTGGTTAGAATGCCGGCCTGTCACGTCGGAGGTCGCGGGTTCGAGTCCCGTCCGCTCCGCCAACACTTATAAGGGCCCGATTCGTCGGGCCCTTATTTCGTTTACATGTTCTTTGCACTCGGGCCGCTGCTCTGGCTGAGCCCTTGTTCCATGCGTATTTTCGCGCCATTCGGGCCCCGGTTCTGGCCGCCCCTCCTTCGACTTACGTCCTGCCTGCGCCCTGCTCCCCGATGGGTTCGGCGCTTTGCGCTGCATCGATAGCCGTAAACGCACATTGCCGGGCGAACCCGGCAATTTTTGCAGCAACATCGAATCTTATTACGCTAGCACGGCTTCCTTCACAGGCGTCTCTGACGCTTCCTTCTCTGGCGCCACCACCTCTTCATCGAACGAAGAACGGATCAGGTGATCGAATGCGCCCAAGGATGCCTTGGCACCTTCGCCGACCGCGATGACGATCTGCTTGAAAGGCACGGTCGTCACGTCGCCAGCGGCAAATACGCCGGGCATTGATGTCTGCCCCTTGCTGTCGACCTCGATCTCGCCGTGGCGCGACAAGGCCAGCGTGCCCTTGAGCCACTCGGTGTTGGGCACCAGGCCGATCTGGACGAACACCCCTTCCAGTTCCACCGCAAGGTCGGCGCCGGAAACGCGGTCTGTGTAATTCAACGACGTCACCTTCTTGCCGTCACCGTGAATTTCGCTCGTTTGCGCCGATGTAATGACACGCACGTTGGGCAAACTATGCAACTTGCGCTGCAATACCGCGTCGGCGCGCAATTCTGCACCAAATTCAATCAGCGTGACATGGGCGACCAGACCGGAGAGGTCAATCGCCGCTTCGACGCCGGAGTTACCACCGCCAATCACGGCGACCCGCTTGCCCTTGTACAAAGGACCGTCGCAGTGGGGGCAATACGCCACGCCGCGGTTGCGGTATTCTTTTTCTCCGGGAACATTGATTTCCCTCCAACGCGCACCAGTGGCCAGAATCACGGTCTTGCTTTTCAGCACAGCACCGCTGACGGTCTTGATTTCTATCAGCTTGCCCGCCGGCGCCAGACTTTCTGCACGCTGCATGTTGATGATGTCGACATCATAGGCTTTGACATGCTGCTCCAGCGCCGACACCATGTGCGGCCCGTCGGTTTCCTGGACGGATACAAAGTTTTCGATCGACAAAGTGTCGAGCAATTGACCGCCAAAGCGCTCGGCCAGCACACCGGTGCGGATGCCTTTGCGCGCAGCATAAATTGCCGCTGATGCACCGGCAGGTCCGCCGCCAACTACCAGCACATCGAATACATCCTTGTTGCTCAATTGCACCGCTTCGCGTTCGGCAGAGCCGGTATCGAGCTTGGCGAGGATTTCGTCGATGCCGGTGCGGCCTTGGCCAAACACGGCGCCATTCATGAAAATCGATGGCACAGCCATGATTTCACGCTTTGTCACTTCATCTTGGAACAGTGCGCCATCGATCGTCACCATCTTGATGCGCGGGTTGATGACTGACATCATGTTCAGTGCCTGCACTACCTCGGGGCAGCTTTGGCAAGACAAAGAAATATAAGTTTCAAACTGGTAATCGCCATCGAGATTGCGGATTTGCTCGATTTGCGCTGGTTCCAGCTTGATCTGGTGGCCGCCCACATGCAGCAGCGCCAGTACCAAAGAAGTAAATTCGTGGCCCATCGGAATGCCGGCGAAACGCACACCAATATCGCTGCCGGCACGATTGATCGAGAACGACGGCTTGCGCTGGGCGTCATCGCGTACTTCGACCAGCGTGATCAGGCTGCTCAACAGGACGATTTCCTGGAGCAATTCCTGCAATTCACGCGACTTGTCGCTATCATCGAGAGATGCGACGATCTCGATCGGCTGCAGTACTTTTGTCAAGTAGCCCGCTAACTGGGTCTTAAGGGTTGCATCTAACATGATTGAGTTTCCTTTCAAATAATTCTGCGATGCCAGCCCGGAGAATGCCGGGCTGGCATCTGCTACGACAGTCGAGACAATTAAATCTTGCCGACCAGGTCCAGCGATGGGGTCAACGTTGCTGCGCCTTCAGTCCATTTTGCCGGGCAAGCTTCGTTTGGATGCGCTGCAACGTATTGCGCTGCTTTGACTTTGCGCATCAATTCGGATACGTCGCGGCCAATGCCGTTGTCATGCACTTCCATCACTTTGATGTGGCCTTCCGGGTTGATCACGAAAGTACCGCGCAGTGCCATGCCGTCTTCTTCGATCATGACTTCAAAGTTACGCGACAACACGCCAGTCGGATCGCCGATCATCGGGTACTGCACGCCCTTGATTGCTTCCGATGTGTCATGCCATGCCTTGTGGGCGAAATGCGTGTCGGTCGAAACGCTATAGACATCGACGCCCATTTTCTGGAATTCGGCGTAGTTTTCGGCCAAGTCAGCGAGTTCGGTCGGGCAAACAAAAGTGAAGTCGGCAGGGTAAAACATCAGAACTGCCCATTTTCCCATCAGGCTTTCTTCGGTCACTTCGATGAACTTGCCCATTTGATAGGCTTGGGCTTTGAATGGCTTGACTTGTGTGTTGATGATAGACATGGTGGTTTCCTTAAAGTGTTTAGTTTTGAAATATTAGTTTAAAGCATTTTTGATAATATTAAAAATTGATTATATAAATATTTTCAATCAATTTTAACTATCGATAAAATCTCAAATGGATCGTGCTGCGGCATTGCCATCAGCCATGAATTCACAGGGAAGTTGGGCTTACGACACAAGCTGGTGCTTGGCTTGTTAATTTCGATGGTTTATTATGCCGCTTTTTCGACGATAATCAAAATTGATTATATAAATATTTTCAATCAATTTTAACTATCGCCTCAACTTCAGATGACGTGGGTGCAAGATTGCCGTCAGCGACGAATTGAAAGGGAAGTTGTGCCTGCAACACTGGCTGATCGTTCACTTGTGGCGCACGCCTGTTTTCAAGCATGACCTGAAGGCACACGCCGCGATCGATATCGCGGCGTGGCTGTTTGCCGGCTGTTTGCTGGACTATTGCTGACGTACTTGCTTATTTACTTCGTGGACTGCGCCCGGGAGTACGCTTGCCAACAGCGGCTGCGGCCGGCTTGGCGCGTGTCTTGATCGTCGACAGGATCGATGGCCGCACCTTCGCTTCCACCGTTGCCAACGTCGTCAGCGACCCGGTCAGTGCATTCGCACGTGGCGCCCCATTGACCGGTGGCGGCGCCGCCTTGGACCTGGATTTGGACGGCACGCCGGGCGGTACGAAGCCCTGATTGCGCATGTCGACGGTGGCGCTGCCTTCGGAGGCATTCCACGATGGAATCAGGTGCTTGTCGCCATTACCGATCAAGTCGCCGCGCCCCATGCCCAGCAGCGCTTCGCGCAATATAGGCCAGTTTTCCGGATCCTGGTAGCGCAAGAATGCCTTGTGGACGCGCCGGATCTTGCCGCTGCGGGCGGTCTCGACGACTTCCGAATCGGCGCTCACCTTGCGCAGTGGATTCTTGCGCGTGTGATACATCGTAGTCGCCATCGCCATCGGCGTCGGCATGAAGGTTTGCACCTGATCGAGCTTGAAGTTGTTTTTCTTCAGCCACAGCGCCAGGTTCAGCATGTCGACATCGGTGGTGCCCGGATGAGCGGCGATGAAGTAGGGAATCAAGTATTGCTTCTTGCCTGCTTCGAGCGAGAAACGGTCGAACATTTCCTTGAATTCGTCGTAAGCGCCGATGCCCGGCTTCATCATCTTCGACAAGGTGTTCGCTTCGGTATGCTCGGGTGCGATCTTCAGCAAGCCGCCGACATGGTGCGTGACCAGTTCCTTCACGTATTCCGGGGAACGCACTGCCAAATCGTAGCGCAAACCCGAGCTGATCAAAATCTTTTTGATGCCCGGAACCGCGCGCGCCTTGCGGTACAGCGAAATGAGTTTGCTGTGATCGGTACCCAGATTGACGCAAATCGACGGGTAGACGCACGACAGGCGACGGCACGATTCCTCGATCTTCTTGTCCTTGCAGGCAAGCCGGTACATGTTCGCAGTCGGCCCGCCAAGATCCGAAATGGTGCCGGTAAAACCCTTGGTCTTGTCGCGGATATGCTCGATCTCGCGCAAGATCGATGGCTCCGAGCGGCTCTGGATGATGCGTCCTTCGTGCTCGGTGATCGAGCAAAAGGTGCAGCCGCCGAAGCAGCCGCGCATGATGCTGACCGAGAAGCGGATCATTTCCCAGGCCGGAATGCGGGCCTTGCCGTAACTTGGGTGCGGTGCGCGCGCGTAATTCATGTCATACACGCCATCCATTTCATCCATCGCCAGCGGCAGCGGCGGCGGATTGAGCCAGACGTCGCGCTCGCCGTGCGCCTGCACCATCGCGCGCGCATTGCCCGGATTCGATTCCAGATGGAACACGCGCGATGCATGCGCATACATCACCGGGTCATCCTTGACGATATCGTAAGCGGGCAGCCGGACCACGGTCTTGTCATGCTGCTCCTTCGCCAGCACCAGGCGCTCTTCACGCGACATGATGCGGATCGGCTTGACAACCTCGGCTTCCTTGGCCGCGCTGTCGGAGGCGCAGCTTTCCTTATCTTCAGGAATCATCGCATACGGATCGAGATGCGCATCGACCTTGCCGGGTGTATCGACGCGGGTCGAATTGGCGACCGACCAATCGTCGGCCGGCAACCAGCCGGACGGCGCCATGAAGGCGGTGCCGCGCAAGTCGCGGATCTGCTTGATGTCTTCGCCCGCCGCCATGCGCCGGGTCAGGTCGACCAGTGCGCGCTCGGCATTACCGAACAACAACATGTCGGCCTTGGAGTCGGGCAGCACCGAGCGCTTGACCTTGTCCGACCAGTAATCGTAGTGCGCAATGCGGCGCAGCGATGCTTCGATGCTGCCGATGATGACGCTGGTATCGGGATAGGCTTCGCGCGCGCGCTGGGCGTACACCACGACGGTGCGGTCGGGCCGCTTGTTCGGCTCGCCATTGGCGGTGTAGGCATCGTCGGAGCGGATCTTGCGGTCGGCCGTGTAGCGGTTCACCATCGAATCCATGTTGCCGGCGGTGACGCCAAAATACAAATTGGGTTTGCCCAGCGCGCGGAAGGCATCGGCCGACAGCCAGTCCGGCTGACTGATAATGCCAACGCGAAAGCCCTGGGCTTCCAGCAAGCGCCCCACCAGCGCCATGCCGAAGCTCGGATGGTCGATGTAGGCGTCGCCGGTGATCAGGATCACGTCGCAGGTATCCCAGCCGAGGACATCCATTTCGGCACGCGACATGGGAAGAAAAGGCGCGACTGCAGCGCGGGCAGACCGTTTTGGGACGGTCGCAAATAAATTATTAGGGGAGGTCATAGACCCGAATTGTACCGGATATGTCAAGTGCCGGCTTGCGAGGATTTTATTTCATCCATCCATCTTCAAAAAAAACACTTGCCTTTCAATCACTTGAGAGACGGGCATGGTCCGCCTTGGCGACGATCTGGCGCCAGGGCGGACCAGCGCATTCCGGATTGCCCTGACGATTGTTGCGCCGATGGTATCGACAGACCAGATCCATTGCTCTGAATCACTGGCGACAGGAATTTTTACGGACCTGCAGAGAAACCGGCACTTGCTGCCCGCTCGCCAATATGGCAAGTCGTGCCGGCATATCGATGGCGCCGTGATGCGGAGCATCAGAAGCTGGCGCGGACATTCGAGTGGCAGGGATGACCGCACGGCTGAGCGTGCGGTGCCAAAAACGGTCCCGACAGACTGCCGGAATCGGATTTCTTGCGCTCCTTAAATACCCATGCTGGACAAGATGCGGCCCAGTTCGCGCAATGCAGGCTCGAGCTGCGGGTGCTTCACTGCGAATTTGGCTGAAATCTCCTGGGTCCGTTCAGCCAGGCCATAGGTTGTTGTGTCGGGTTCGGTTGCGCTGCGATTTTCCAGCAGTTGCTTGATGTCGCCATCGAGTTGCTGCAACAATTCCTGCAACTCTTCATCGACTGGACCGGTGGCCGCCAGGTTCGCTTGCAAGCTTTTTAACGATGCTTTTAAATTGGTGTCCATGATCTCTTTCGGTCAATTGGTAAATTGCGTCCCGAGGTACAGCTGTTCGACTTTTTGCCTGGCCCAAGGGGTCTTGCGTAAAAATTTCAGACTCGACTTGATGCTCGGATCTTTGATAAAACACTGGATTTCAATCAGCCGGCCCAGTTCGGCCCAGCCATAATGTGCCTGCAAGCGCGTCACGATCGCTTCCAGCGTCATTCCATGTAAATCTTGTTCACTCATAATTCTATCTTACCAATATTGATTGATGGCACGCATTTTTGCGCGAGTCGCGCTTGCGAAAAACCAAGGTGCGCATTCATTTGAGTCCGCGCCGCACCAGCAGCGCATCGATACTGGCGTCGTGGCCGCGAAAATTGCGAAACAATTGCAGCGCATCGGCGCTGCCCCCGCGCGCCAGCAATTGCTGGCGGAACCAGTCGCCATTTTTGCGCGTCAAGCCGCCACTTTGCTTGAACCACTCAACCGTGTCGGCGTCGAGTTTTTCGCTCCACAGGTAAGCATAATACCCGGCCGCATAACCGCCCGAAAAACTGTGTGAAAAATAGGCACTGCGGTAACGCGGCGGCACCGGCGCGAAATCGAGCCCGGCCTGCTTCAGTACCGACATTTCAAAGCCCTCCACCTCCAGCGGCACCTGATCGGGCGTCAACTGGTGATATTGCTGGTCGAGCACGGCTGCCGCCAGATATTCGGTCAGCATGAAACCCTGGTTGAATTGCTTCGCTTGCGTCACCTTGTCCAGCAAATCCGGCGGCATCGCAGCACCGCTCTGGTAATGTCGCGCATAGTTTTGCAATACTTCGGGCCAGATCGCCCACATCTCGTTGACCTGCGAAGGATACTCGACAAAATCGAGCGGCACGCGGGTGCCGGAGAAGCGTGGATACTGGACGTCGGAAAACATGCCATGCAGCGCGTGACCGAACTCATGGAACAGCGTCGTCACTTCGTCCACGCTGAGCAAGGTCGGCGCTCCGGCTGGCGGCTTGGGCACATTCAAATGGTTGGCGATTACCGGGCGCTTGCCCAGCAGCTTCGACTGCGACACATATTCATTCATCCAGGCGCCGCCACGCTTGTTGCCGCGCGCGTAAAAATCGGCCAGGAACAACGCCAGCGGTTTGCCATCGGCGTCGAACACATCGAACACGCGCACATCCGGATGGTAGACCGGCAAATCCCCGCGCTCCTTGAACGTGATCCCGTACAGCCTGGTGGCGGCAAAGAACACACCATTGACCAGTACGCTATTCAATTCAAAATACGCCTTGAGCAAGTCTTCGTCAAAATTGAAGCGCGTTGCGCGCACCTTCTCCGCATAAAAGGCCCAGTCGTGCGCCGCAAGTTGGCATTCACCTGTTGCCACCCGGCCCTTTTCCGCCGCCGGCTCTCCTGCGTTTTTTTCAGCATCGATGACGTCCTGTATTGCCTGTGCTTCGCGCCGCGCATTTTGCACTGCCGGCATAGCCAGCTCAAACAGCAAGCTATTGACGGCGCGCGTGGTCTTGGCCGTCTGGTCTTCCAGCACATAGGCGGCATGATTGGCATAGCCGAGCAGCACGGCGCGTTCGGCGCGCAATCTGACCAGCGTCAGCACGCTCTGCCGGTTGTCGAATGCACCGCCGCGCGCACCGCGTGCCAGCGCCGCCGCCATCAGGCGCTCGCGCACTGCACGCTGCTTCAGCACTGCCAGCGGCGCCTGGCCGCTGGTGTTCTCCAGCGCCAGCACGAACTGGCCATCCAGGCCGCGTTCACTGGCTGCTGCCGCCGCGCTGGCAATCGCGTCCTGCGTCATGCCGTCCAGTTCAGCGCGGCTGGCAACGACCAGCGCCGACGCATTGGTCTCGCTCAGCAAGTTCTGACTGAAGGCCGTCTCCAGCACCGCGAGCTGCGCATTCAAGACTTTCAAGCGCGCCTTGTCAGCGCCGGACAAACGCGCCCCGGCGCGCACCAGATCAAGCTGGTAGCGCTCCAGCAAGCGCAGCGATTGGGCATCCAGGCCCAGTTCGCCCTTCTTGTCGAACAGCGTCTGGACGCGCAAATACAGTGTGTCGTTGAGCATGATCAGGTCGCTGTGCGCGGCCAGTCTGGGCGCCATGTCGCGCTCGATCGCCTGCAGCGCAGCGCTGGTATTGGCCGCTGTCATGTTGGAAAAAGTTTTATCGACCCGCAGCAGCAACTGGCCTGAGCGCTCCAGCGCGACGATGGTATTGTCGAACGTGGCGGGCGCGCGATTGTCGGCGATGGCGTCGACTTCGGCTCTCTGGCGCTGCATCCCGAGCTCATAGGCGGGCGTGTAATGCGCATCGCGGATCAGGTCAAAAGGCGGCAGCTCGAATGGCAATGCACTGGGGCTAAAAAAAGGATTGGTGGCGTCGTTCATCGTGGCGGCATGGAGGGTTGGCAAGGCCAGCAAAGTCAGCAGCAAGCTGGCGGCAATGGCAGAAATCAAGTGACGCTGGAACATGGCATCTTCAGTGGGCGCGGGCGCAGGTGCGCCAAATCATAGCAGCTTGCGCAAGTGCATCGCCGTGCCAGCATCTTGCTGTGCATTGCGCGCCGCTTTAGGCGGCGACCTCTAGCGACTGCCCTTGACCGCCGGCACCGGCTGTTGCAAAATTTCCTATTCGCAATATTAATCCGGGCCGATCATGCATGCCTGCGCACCCGCCGCCGCGCTGAACGCGGCCGGTCAGGTCGATGGCGGCACCGTGCTTAACACGGTCAAATCATCGGGCATGCCATTGAGCGGCAAGATGCAGGTGGCCGGGCGCGCATTCGATCTGACCGGCGGCAGCGCCAGCTTTGATCATAGCAATGGCTTCCTGGGCCGGAAAACCCAATGGCGCCGGGCTTGCGCGCACAGCCTGGAAATGGGTTTCAATCTGCAGGCGGGCTATTTTGGCGCCAATGAAAATGCGCTGTGGCTCGATGGACGCATCATTGCATTATCGGGCGCGCAGTTCGATTTCGATCCGGCCCGGTTGATGGACCCGTGGCACATGTATACCGAGGATGGCTTGCTCGACCTGCATTTTCAACCCGAAGGATGCCGCAGTCAAAACAAGAACCTCCTGATCGCCGCCAGCCGCTATGCGCAGCCGATAGGCACGTTCAGCGGCTGGGTCAGGGCCAGCGCAGAGGCACCGCGCCGCAGCGTCGAACGCCTGGTCGGCGTCACCGAGGAGCATTTTTCGCGCTGGTGATGTGATTGAAAAGGCTGCCGCTGGCCAAAATGGTCGACAAAAATGCTGCGCTGGCAGTATGGCCTGGCAGCGCTCTTGCTATTCAGTAATGCGGCGGGCGTTCATTGTCCGCAGTTAAACCGTCCGGCGCATGGTCGCCGATGTGCTGCGCCAGCGCAGCGCACAGCCCATCGAGCTTGTCGATGCGTTTTTGCTGCTGATACACCAACTGGTTCAGCGTTTCGACCAGGTCTTCCTGCTGCGCGAGCTTGATTTCGATCGCGACAAAACGCTCTTCTGCATTCACTTCGGCATTCACGGCATGCTCCTGACTGAAAAAGCCTGCATTTTACCGCCCGCATCGGTTTTCAGGCTGCGTCAGGCTTTCGGTGTCGCCAGCAGCGCCTTCATCATCGCCAGCCGGTCCTTCGGTGAAATGATCTCGGATTCAAGCGGCACCGCGGTGCCGACGTCGAGCTGCATTTCCTTGATGAAGCGCGACGGATCGCAATGCGTCTGCTCGCCGGCGCGCTTGCGCTTCTTGCACCAGGTCACATGCAGCGAGCGCTGGGCGCGCGTGATGCCCACATACATCAGGCGCCGCTCTTCCTCGATGCGCGCACCGATCGTTTCTGCCGGTGCATCCGGATCGCCCCGGTGCGGCAAGATGCCTTCCTCGACGCCGACCAGAAAGACGTGCGGAAATTCCAGCCCTTTCGATGCGTGCAAGGTCGACATGCGCACCGCATCGGGTTCCTCGTCCTTGCCTTCGAGCATCGTCATCAGCGCCACCATCTGCGTCAGTTCCAGCAGGTTCTTTTCAGCGCCGGATTTGTCCTTGCCGCCGCGCCCGCGCTCCTTCAGCCAACTGGTGAAATCGAGCACGTTTTGCCACTTGCCTTGCGCGGCGCGGTCGTCAAAACCGTCATACAGAAACGATTCATAATTAATTTCTTTCATCATGTCGTCGAGCACTTCGGCGGCATTGTCGCCGCTGCCGGCAGGACCCGGACGGCTGGCGCGCGCCTCCAACTGATTGATGAAGGTGCAGAACTGGCGCAGCGGCAATAGCTGGCGGTCCGGCAGCAGCGCTTCGAGTCCCCCCTTCGACGCTGCCTCGAACAGCGAGCAATTCCACTGCTTCGAAAAGGTGCCCAGCACTTCGAGCGTGGCCATGCCGACGCCGCGCTTGGGCGTCGTGACGGCGCGGATAAACGCCGGGTCGTCGCCTTCGTTGGCCAGCAGCCGCAGATAGCTGATGATGTCCTTGATCTCGGCCTTGTCGAAGAAGCTCTGACCGCCCGAAATCGTGTACGGAATGCGCTCCTTGCGCATCGATTGCTCGATCACGCGGGCCTGGTGGTTGCCGCGGTACAAAATCGCGTAATCGGACCATTTGGTCTTGCGTTCGAAGCGGTGGGCCGAAATCATGATCGCGATCTGCTCCGCTTCCTGCTCGTCGCTTTGCATGCCCAGCACATTGATCG